>JAGLBK010000113.1:6611-8311 GCA_018260275.1 Deinococcus sp. | reverse complement strand
GATTCAATTTCAGAACCTGCTCAAATTGACCGTTTGACACCTCTAAAATTTACCAGCTGACTTTCGCAGGAGGTCTATTGATGGCGCCTTCGCGCGGCCCCCAGCTCTTGGGGTCGACCTGCATGAAGCTGGTTTTTTCGATCGGCGTGACCAGGGGGTTGGCGCTGACGCCCTTGACCAGCGGGTAGTAATAACTGGCACTGTTGCCCGATTCCAGCGCGAACTTCTGGCCTGCCGGAGTCAGGAAAAATTCGATGAGCTGGTGCGCGGCGTCCTGCACGTCGGGCTTGGCCCTGCGGCTGATGCCGAACACTGTGGGCAGCAGCGCGGTGCCTTTGGGGTACACCGCCGCGACGGGCTGTTTGTCCAGCAGGGCTGCCACATAGCGGGTGCTCTGGGTCACGGCGACGCCCAGTCCCCCGGCGCTCAGCTGCTTGATGAGTGGCCCGCCGCTGTCGAACACCTGCATCCCGTTCTTTTTCAGGGTGGTCAGGGCATTTTTGCCGTTCTGAATGCCTCCCGCAACGGTCATCAGCCCGGCGATACTGGTATAGCTGGGGCCGGAAACCGCCGGGTTGGTCATGCCCACCAGCCCTTTCAGGTCGGGGCGGTTGAGGTCGGCCCAGGACTGCGGCACTTTGTCGGCGGGCACCACTTTGGTGTTCACCACGAACATGCCCGTCAGGCTGGTGGTCGCGGGAATATAGGCCAGGTCGCCGGGCAGCAGGCGACGGCCCAGGGTGTTCCAGCTGGCTTTGGGCTTCCAGCCCATCTGGAGCTGCCCCTGGCTGGCGAGGTCGCGCATGGGTTCTGCACCCTCGGTCCACAGCATCTCCCACTGCGGGTTCTGTTTTTCGGCCTGCACACGGGCCAGCAGCGGCCCGGTCGAGAGTTCCACCAGTTTGACCGGAATTCCGGTGGCCTTGGTAAAAGCCTCGGTCACGTTTTTGGCGTAGCCCACCGAGGAATAGAGGGTCAGGGTCGGCCTGGCCTGGGCGTTTGCCGGGGGGGTCAGCAGCAGGGAAATCAGTCCAAACGCGGTCCACTGCACAGTTTTTGAATTCGGCCTCACCCGCAGATTTCAGCAGCAGGCTGTCAGGTCACGGTGACTGACAGGCCCCTTACCAAATGGCCTGACCCGCCTCTTCAGATGACGGACGGCTGACAGTCGGTCCAGTGTGGGAGCCTTGCTGGTTTCCCCGCACGCCCTTACCAGTTGTGCATCGATTCACGGAAAATGCCTTCCAGGTCGTCACGGGTCGGCATTCTGGGAGCCACGGCCAGCAGGCGCTGCTGTTTGAGGGCGCCATCGATCAGGGCCGGAATGTCCGTTTCGTCGTAGCCGAGGGCCGCCACGCCGCTGGGCGCACCGACATCGCGCATCAGGGCGATCAGGGCGCCGGGCAGGGCTTCACGGTCGTCTGGCGCGTAGGTCTGACCGGTCAGGCACGTCGCCGCCTGAAGGTGTTTGGCCGGATCGGCATCGAAGGTGAACCGGAACGCGGCGGGTGAGGTCACGATGACGCTGAAGCCGTGCGGCACGAACATTTTCTCGCCGGGATAACCAGCTTCGCGGTAGCTGTGTTTCAGTCCGGCGACCGGATAAGCGCACGAATGGGGAATATGCACGCCTGCCGAGCCGAAGCCGACTCCGGCCATCGTCGCGCTGAGCATCATCAGGCCGCGTGCCTCGATGTCGT
>JAGLBK010000113.1:0-6601 GCA_018260275.1 Deinococcus sp. | reverse complement strand
GCCCTGATAGGGCGGGCGATCATCCGGGGTGGTGGGGCGCGTGCGAGTGGTGTAAGGGCGGCTGAGGAAACTTTCGGCGGCGTGGCAGACCACGTCCAGCCCCGCCGAGGCGATCACGGCAGCGGGCGCGGTGCGGGTCAGTTCCGGGTCGACCAGCGCCTGCGCCGGACGCAGGTAACGGTGGCTGATGCCCGTTTTGATCTTCAGTTTGGGAAGGTCCAGGATGGCGACAGTGGTGGCTTCCGAGCCGCTGCCCGCTGTGGTGGGAATCGCCAGCAGCGGCAGCAGGGGGCCGGGCGGCTTTTTCCCCGCGCCGACCGGGGTGTTGACGTAGTCCATGATGGTGCCGCCATGCGTAAACAGCAGGTTGGCGACCTTGGCGGTATCGATGGCGCTGCCGCCGCCGATGACGGCAAAGGAATCGGGCTGGGCCGCCCGCGCCGCCTGCACCGCCCGTTCAAGCGCTTCGAGGGAAGGCTCGGTGTCTACATCATGGTATTCGGTCAACTCCATTCCCGCTGCGCGCATGGCTTCCAGCACCGGAGCCGCGACCCCACGCGCTCTGACTTCCGGATCGACCACCACGAATACGCGCCGCGCCCCCAATCGCCTGAGTTCCCAGCCCGCATCCGCAGCGGCTCCAGCGCCGAATTTGACGGGCGTGGCTTCGACCGTAAAGATTGTTTCGCTGCCCTCTGTCTGCGTCATTGTTCCCCCGTTCACACCTTTGGTTGTCTGTTTCGCCTCTAGCATAGCCCTTCCGGTTTGACGCCGCTACAGCAGGTGCCAGATGGAGATTTCCTGACCTGGGCTGGGCTTAGAGCGATTCCGATTGAATCCCGCACTTTGGGGATGAAATCCGACTGAAAGGAGTAGGAAAAAGGACGGATTTCGGGAAATGGACCCGTATCCGGTGCCGTTCCGGATATGGGGGAATTGGACGAAATCTGTATTACCCCGGCACAAAGCGGACCGTTTGCCCCGGCAGGGTCTGCACCAGCCGGGGCAGGTCATCCGGGTGCACGCGGGCAGGTTTGCGGTAACCGCCCAGGGTGCCCTTATCATTGAGCAGCACCAGGGCCTCACCGCTGGGCGGCACCTGTATGGTGCCCACCGGACACGCCTCCGAGGTAATTTCGCCGCCCGGAAGGAGGGGACCCTGTAGCCGCGCGGCCATGCGGTCGAGGTCACGCAGCGTAAAGGGCTGGGCGCACAGGGCGCTCAGGTCGGTTGCAGCCAGGGCTTCGCCGTCGGCCACAGGCAAAAGCCGCAGCGGGGCGTAGGGAATGCGGTGGGGCGTAAACTGTCTGGGCAGGTGAAACCCGCTCCATTCCGGCCCGGCCATGCCCAGCACGTCCCCGGCCCTGAGCGCCCGCCCCAGCCCCGCCCTGAGATCGGTACTGGCGCTGCCCATAAACGCGGCAGTCTCGAACCCGCCCAGAACGGCCAGATAGGTGACGCGCCCGCGCCCATTGGGCCGGAATGTAAGCCGGTCGCCGGGCTGCACGGTAAACGACGAATGCGGCGGCAAGGCCTGCCCGTTGAGCAGCGCGTCCAGGCCCGCCCCCGTCCAGGCCAGGACACCGGGAGCCAGGATGTCCAGCTCTGGCCCGGTCAGGTGCAGTTCGAGTGCGGCGCAGCCCGGCGCATTGCCCAGCAGGTCGTTGGCGAGCCGGGCAGACAGGCCGTCCAGATACCCCGAGCGCACCAGCCCGTAATGCCCCGCCTGAAAACGTCCCTGGTCCATCAGTAGCCCCAGCGCCCCGGCTTTGCGCACCTGTAGGGCAGGCTGGCGGGGCTGCTCAGGCCACAGCAGGCGCGGCGGTGCAGCCGGGAGGGGCGGCGGCGCTCCGGTGACGGCCCGGAACCTGACCTGCTGGCCGGGTTCGAGCAAAAAGGGCCGCGGGCGGTGGGGATCGTACACCGCTTCCAGGGTGCGGCCCAGCAGGTTCCAGCCGCCGGGAGCCGCTACCGGGTAAATTCCGGTCTGGGCATTGGCGACTGCCAGCGAGTGCGCGGGCACGCTGGCCCTCGGCGCAGCGCGGCGCGGCCACTGCAAGGCCAGCGGCGTAGTCTCCATGAAGGGAAAGCCCGCCACGAACCCCAGCGCCCGCACGGTGTACGTCTGTCCCGAATGCAGCGCGGCTACCTCTTGCGGGCTCAGGCCGCTGAGGGCCGCTATCTCCGCCAGGTCTGCGCCGTCGTAACAGACTGGAATTTCCTGGACTGGTGTCCGGTTCTCTGGGAGGTCCTGCCCTCTCCGGGCGGCGTGGTATCCGGCCAGCCACGCCCGCAGCTTGGCGGCCCTGGTCCGGCGGGGATCGTATTCGATGTACAGCGATTCGTAGGCTGGAACCACGTCGCGCAGGCCCGGCCAGCCGCTTGCCAGGAGGTCGTGGGCGGCGCTGGGCAGCAGCCTTCGTTCGCTCTCGGGCGGGCGGTGATAGAAGGAGGCCGCGTTCACAGCTACAGGGTTCACAGCTACAGGTCTATCCCGTCCTGCGCCGCCAGGGTGATGCCCGCGGCTCTCAGCGCCTCCCGGATGGCCTGCGCTATGGCAATTGCGGCGGGGTTGTCGCCGTGAATGCAGAGGGTATCGGCCTGCAAGTCTATGACCGTGCCGTCCAGGGTTACGGCGTGACCGTGGGCCAGCTCCACCGCCCGGCGGGCTGCCTGGGCCGGGTCGTGGATACTGCTGCCAGGCAGTGTTCTGGAGGCCAGCTGGCCGCCCGCGGTATAGGCCCGCTCGGGAAAGGCTTCCCGCTTGACCGCCAGCCCCAGCTGGGTGGCCGTATGCGCCAGGTCCTGGCCGCCCGGCCCCGCCAGCACGATCACGGCGGCCCCCGGAGCAAAGTCGCGCACCGCTCCGCAAAACGCTTCGCCCGCCGCCCGGTCCTCATGGACCCGTGAATACAGGGCTCCGTGCGCCTTGACGTGTTGCAGCCGGGCTTCCTCGGCCCTGAGAAAGCCGCTGAGTGCCCCCAGCTGATAGAGGGTGGCCGCGTGGATTTCATTCGGGGAAAGGGCCAGCGCCCGCCGCCCGAAGCCGAGCAGGTCGGGGTAACCCGGATGCGCCCCGATGCCCAGGCCGTGCTGCCGGGCCAGTTTGACGGTGCGGGCCAGCGTCAGGGGATCACCGGCATGAAAACCCAGCGCCAGATTCACGCTGGTCAGGTAAGGAAACAGCGCTGCATCGTCGCCGAGAGACCAGTGGCCGAAAGATTCGCCCGCATCGGCGTTGAGGTCGAGGGTGGTCGTGATGGTAGCCTCCTTGAAGCCGTGAGCGGGGCCGCTTTACGACCGGCCTTCTTCTTCCCCCTACGCCCAGCCTGCTGGAAACTCTAACGCCCCGGCTGGAAGCAGACGAGACAGAACAGCTTGCCTGAGCGTCTGGAGGCTGTCAAGGCGGGTGTCAGTCGAGAGTAGTTCTGCGAGTGTCGCGCACATTAACGGAGTCACCGCCGTTCACTTCATTCTCTGCTTCGCCGCCTGACACGTCTCAGAGCGGCACCCGTAATGGGGCCTGGTCGCACTCATAAAGAGGCTGGTTACACCCATAAGGGGGGCCTGCCTGCCCACTCGGTGTAAACTCCGTCAGAAGCGCCTCATCTTATAGGCCAAAGGCTCTAAAGACCCCCTGATTTTTTTGCGATGCAGAGGGCCAATTCTTTTTCGCCTAGTAATCTCTTGACGCGCTCGTTCAGATATCTGTAGGAAACAGGGTGCTATAGAACACCTGATATGGTCTTCAAACGATTCAGAAAAAGTCTGGGCTTTGCGCTGTCTACGGCGGCCCTCCTCACTGGCGGTGCTCAGGCAGCCAGCTACTGCACCGCTATTTACTCGGTGGGCGACCCCACGGCCTCGGGCAATTCGGCAATCTATGTCCTCAATCCCACCAGCGGCGCCAACTACCTCCAGTACACCACGCCCTCTACCGACGCCAACGCGCTGGCGCTGGACGTTCTGAGCAACCGGCTTTACTACATCGGGCGCGACAACGGTAACGTCTATACCTATGACGTGCTGACTGCCGCGGTGACCAGCACACCCCTGTCCTACACAGTTAATGGTTCCACCTACAACTATTACCAGAATGCCCAGACCTTCACCAATAATTACGGCTCCATCGTGGGTGGCGTCGTGGACGCGTCTGGGACCTACTGGCTGTACAGCAGCAACGGGTATATCTGGAAATACAACGGTAGCGGCACCATGACTTACCAGTCGAAGCTGACCTACGGCAGTGGGAGTACCCTCAACGGGACCAACGGCGACATGATTATCGATTCCTCGGGACAGGCTTATATCGTCGCCGAAACCCCTTACGGCGGGTATTCCAATGTCCCGACCCTCTACAAGGTCAACCTCAGTACAGGTCAGATGACCAGCGGTGTCGTTCTTACTTCCGGCGGCAGTTTTCTGACTGTGGGCGGTCAATCCAACTACACGGCCATCACCGGTCTGGCGATTAACCCCATCAGCAACACCATGTACGTCACCTACAGCGATCAGAACGGCAACCCGCAGTACGACGCGGTCAACCCCAGCACCGGTGCCATGACCACGCTGGCGGCCTACAGTGGCTCCTCGCTGCTCGACCTGGCCTCCTGCACGCAGCCGCCCCCCGCCGCGCCGACCATTACCAAGTCGTTCAGTCCGGCCAACGTGACGACCCTGCCCGCCACCACCCAGCTGACGCTGACGCTGACCAACCCTAACAGCGGCCCGATTTACCTGTATCAGGCCCTCAAGGACACGCTGCCCAGCGGCATGACCCTCGCCGCCACGCCGGGGCTGAGCACCACCTGTACAGCCGACACGAATAACACCGTCACCGGCACGGCTGGCGGCAACAGCGTCAGCCTGAATGCCGGAGCACAGCTCAACCCCGGCAACTGCACTATCACGGCCAATGTCACCGTGAGTGCGCCTGGAACCTACACCAACACCATTCCGGCGGGGAGCAGCGCAGGTGGCCTGAATACTTCCTCGGGGGCAGCGCCCAGCACCAATGCTCAGCTCACGGCCAGCGGCACGGCAGACCTGGCCATTCAGAAGACCGGGCCAGCCACCGTCGACCAGAACGGCAAAGTCACTTACACCATCAAGGTCTGGAACAATGGCCCCAGTCTGGCGAGTGGGGCCACCATCACCGACAATGTGCCCAGCAACCTGACCGGCGTCACCTGGAGCTGCGCCAGAACCGGCACCGCCAGCTGCGGCGCGGCTTCGGGGAACGGGAACAACATCAGCCTCACGGCCAATCTGCCCGGCACCAGCTCGGCCACCGACTATGTCACCCTGACCGTCACGGGTACGGCGACCACGGCGGGCGCTATCACCAACACCGCGACTGTCGCTGTGCCCAGCGGCGTGACCGAAACCACCCCGGCCAACAACACCAGCAGCGCGAGCACCAGCATCAATCCGGCGGTAGACCTGGCGGCCAGCAAGACCGTCGACAGCACCACCATTGGCCAGGGCGGAACGCTCACCTACACGGTCAAGGTCTGGAACAACGGCCCGAGTGCCGTCAGCGGAGCCACCTTCGCCGATACGGTGCCAAGTAACCTGACTGGCGTGACCTGGAGCTGCGCTGCGTCGGGCTCCAGTTCCTGTGGTGCCGTCACCAGCGGCAATAGCAACACCATCAGCGCCGTCCTGGGCAACCTCCCCGGCACCGGCTCGGGCAGCGATTACGTCACCTACACCATCAAGGGCACGGCCAGCACCACCGGCAGTATCACGAACACGGCGACGGTCACGGCCCCCAGCGGTTACAACGACACGAGTGCGGCCAACAACACGGCCATCAGCCCCAGCACGACCATTCCGCCCGTCGCGGACCTCGCTATTCAGAAGACGCAGTCGGCCAGTGTGGTCGCCATCGGTGCCAATGAGACCTACACCATCAAGGTCTGGAACAACGGCCCGACTGCTGTGACCGGAGCCAGCATTACCGACACGGTGCCCGCGGAACTCGGCAGCATCACCTGGACGTGCGCGGCTACGGGGACGGCAACCTGTGGAACGGCTTCGGGCAGCGGCAACATCAACCTGAGCGGCAACCTGCCAGTCGATGCGAACACGACCACTGGGCCTGATACCAACTTCATCACCATCACCGTTAACGCCAGGGCCAACAGCGCCGGAAACATAACCAACACCGCCACGGTAACAGCTCCAGCTGGTGTAACCGAAGGCAACACGGCCAACAACAGCTCCAGCATCAGCGCCGACCTGGGGACACAGGCCAACCTGTATATCAATAAGACAGCTAATAAGGCGTCTTACAGTATCGGTGACACGGTCACTTACACCATTACCGCCTACAATAATAGCCCTTCAGGAACCAATCCCAAGCAACTCCGCATTCAGGACACGGTACCCAGCAATTTGACGAATGTTACCTGGAGTTGTGCCCCTTATGGTGCCATTGCTAACACTTATTACGACTGCGACACCACGAGCGATCCGGGCTTTTATCCGACCAATGCCAGCGCCAGCGGAAATGGCAATACTAGACCTCCTGCGAAAGTCATTTTGGAAGTCCTAGCGTGTGGTTATAGAGTGCGGCAATCAAGTTAAATCGGAGTTG
>JAGLBK010000112.1 GCA_018260275.1 Deinococcus sp. | reverse complement strand
CAGCTTGCGGCCCGCAGTTTCGTCCAGCGTGCCACGGGCGCGGCCCAGCCACAGCGCCAGCATCAGCATCGCGCTGACCATGCTGGTATACGCCTTGGTACTCGCCACGCCGATCTCGGGGCCGGCGTGGATGTACAGCGTGTCGTCGACCTCGCGGGTCATGCTGCTGCCCTTGGCATTGATGATCCCCAGGGTCTTGGCCCCGTACTTCTTGGCCTCGCGCAACGCTTCGAGCGTGTCGATGGTCTCGCCGCTCTGGCTCATCACGATGGCGAGGGTGTTTTCGCTGACCAGCGGGTCGCGGTAACGGTACTCGGAGGCCACGTCGATATCCACCGGAATGCGGGCCAGCTGCTCGATCAGGTATTCGCCCACCATTCCGGCATAAAAAGCCGTGCCACACGCGATGATGCTGATGCGCTTGAAGCTGGCCGGGTCGAGGTTGATATCCAGATTGACCTGCCCGGTATCGTCGTGCAGACGACCGATCAGCGTGTTGGTGAGGGCGTTGGGCTGCTCGTAGATTTCCTTCATCATGTAGGAGTCGTACCCGCCCTTCTCGGCGGCCTCGGCGTCCCAGTCGATATGCTCGATTTCGCGCCTGACCTCGTTGCCTTTCAGGTCAGTGACCTTGAAGCCGTCGTCGTGCAAAACCACCATGTCGCCGTCGTGCAAAAAGACCATTTCGCGGGTGTAGGGCAGCAGCGCGGGCACATCCGAGGCCAGGAACATTTCGCCCTCGCCTACCCCCATCACCATCGGCGACACGGTGCGGGCCGCCACGATCTCGCGGTGATCCACGTGCGTCACCACGATGCCGTAAGCGCCACGCACGTCGCCCAGCGCCAGCCGCACGGCTTCGTACAGGTCGCCCCCGGCCTGCTGGTACTTTTCTTCGATCAGGTGAACCAGCACTTCGCTGTCGGTTTCACTGCTGAACTTGTGCCCACGCTTGAGCAGTGCTTCTTTCAGCGGTAGATAATTCTCGATGATGCCGTTGTGAATGATGACGATCTTGCCGTCCTCGCTGGCGTGCGGGTGGGCGTTGGTATCGTTCGGCAGGCCGTGGGTGGCCCAGCGCGTATGGCCGATGCCCAGCGTGCCGTGCAGGGGACGCTGTTCCAGCACGGTGGCCAGATTCGCCAGCTTGCCCGCCTTTTTCTCGACGCTGATGTGCCCGCCGTCTCTGATCGCCACGCCCGCCGAGTCGTATCCCCGGTACTCCAGCTTGGAAAGGCCCGAAATGAGAACGTCCTGCGCCTGACGGGTGCCGATATAACCTACGATTCCGCACATAAATGCTCCTTCGGAGCGGTCTAAAGGTCTAGCAAGTCTAAGGGTCTAAGACCATTGGACGGGTCAACCATCAGGCTGCTCCGGGGTGTCAAATTTTAAATTTTGTGCATCTTACCCGGCCTTATGTCCGTATTGCTACGGGGGTTATCGCCGCGTTTCACATCCGGTAACCGAACGTCGGGTAGGCCCTGATTGCCTGGCCTGGAAGCATCCGCAGAAACTCGCTGACTTCCACCTCGTATCCCGTAAAGGGCTATGCCTTAAACCTTTACGGGCCTTGCGCTGCCCTGTTTGTGTGAACCTGACACCAAAGGTTCGCTGGTTAACATAGCATTTCCGGCACCCTAGCTACCCTGAGTACATCACTCAAGCTTTGCCAAATATTACCGGGCGGCTCCCCTGCTAGGATAGAGGGGCAAACGGAGTAAAAACCTCCGCCACAAGGACACTTCACCCATGCCTACGTACCTGTACAAGAATCTCGAAACTAGCGAAATCTACGAAATCAAGCAGAGCATGAAAGACGCCCCGCTCACCACCCATCCCGAAACGGGCGCAGCCATCAAGCGCGTGCTGGCCCGGCCCGGCATCGCGTTCAAGGGCAGCGGCTTTTATGTCAACGACTCCCGCAAGGAAAAATCCAGCGAGGGCGGGGGCGGCGGCGGCGAGTGAACCGCGCGCGCGTTCTGGGCGTCACGGCCCTGCTGCTGGCGGCGAGCAGTTCGGCGTACCTCATAGGCCGCGTCAGCGCACAAAAAGCCCTGGTGACCAACGACGAGATCAACACCGTCGAGGTTACTCAGGCAGCGATTCCCGCCGTCGTGCGAATCGACAATCGCCTGCGCCCGGAAGTGCTGCAACAGGGTGACGACCCCCTGGAAGTGGGCAGCGGGTTTTTCATCAAGAAAGACCTGATCGTAACGAATTACCACGTCATCAAGGACTACGACTCGCTGACGGTGGTGCTGTATAACGGCCGCCGCGCCCCGGCCAAAGTCGAGGGAGTCGATCCGGGCATCGATCTGGCCCTGCTGCGCGTCACCGGAGTCACCGCTCCCAAGACCCTGGGCTTCGGCAGCAGCGCCCGCCTGATTCCGGGGCAGAAGCTCATCGCGGTGGGCACGCCCCTGCGCTTTCAGAACTTCGTGAGCACCGGGATTTTTAGCGTGCTTGCCAACCCCGGGGACGTGCCGCGCAACGACGGCCTCGGGCAGGAAATCCCGCAGTACATTGTCACCACGGCCAGCATCCAGGGGGGCAGCAGCGGCGGCCCGGTGTTCGATTCGCGCGGCGCGGTGGTTGCTGTTGCCGATGCCAGCGCCGCACCGACCAACTTCGTACCCGGCGTGATCGGGATCGCCATTCCCGGCGACCTCATCAAACAGAGCGTGGACGATCTGCAAAAAGATGGCGTGCCCCAGCGCGGCAGCCTGGGCGTCACGCTGCACGATCTGGGCGAACTTGACCCGGCCCTGCGCCAGCTCGCGGGCCTCAGCAGCAGCGAGGGGGCGCTGGTCTGGGACGTCCCGGCGGGCAGTGCCGGAGCACGCGCGGGCCTGCGCGGATCGCTGCGCAACACCAAAGATCAGCTGCTGGCCCCGCTGGGCGACATTATCGTGGCGGTGGACAACCAGCGGGTCAAGAACACCTTCGACGTGGCCCGGCTGGTCGCCGCCAAGCGCCCCGGCCAGACCGTGACCCTCAAGGTGTGGCGCAACAAGAAAGCCGTGAACGTCAAGGTCACGCTGCTCAAACGCACGCTGCGCTGAGCGAACCTGCGGGGGCGGGATACTTGCCCCGGTAACACCTGCCGCGCCGTAAACTGAAGTCGTTATGACCAAAACCCGCAGCGAATCCGATACCATGGGCAAGCTCGACGTCGACGCCAGCAAATACTGGGGCGCACAGACCGAGCGCAGCATCCACAATTTCCCAATTGGCCGCGACACTTTCGTCTGGGGCCGCCCGGTCATCAAGGCACTGGGCATCCTGAAAAAGGGCGCGGCGCAGGCCAACGCCGAGCTGGGCGAACTGCCGCAGGACATCGCCGACCTGATCGTGAAGGCCGCCGACGAGGTGATTTCGGGCCAGCTGGACGAGCATTTTCCGCTTGTGGTGTTTCAGACCGGCTCCGGCACCCAGAGCAACATGAACGCGAACGAGGTCATCTCCAACCGCGCCATTGAGCTGGCAGGCGGCGAGATGGGCAGCAAGACGCCCGTGCACCCCAACGACCACGTCAACCGGGGCCAGAGCAGCAACGACACCTTCCCCACTGCCATGCACATCGCCGTGGTACTGGAGCTGAACGAGCGGCTGTACGGCGCGGTGGGCAAGCTGCGGGGCACCCTGCACGCCAAGTCCGAGCAGTACAGCGGGCTGGTCAAGGTGGGCCGCACGCATTTGCAGGACGCCACCCCGATTACGCTGGGCCAGGAAATCGGCGGCTGGGTCGCGCAGCTGGACTACGCACTGGCCGAGGTCAAGCACGCCGGGGAAGGCTTGCTCGACCTGGCGATTGGTGGCACGGCAGTGGGCACGGGCCTGAATGCCCACCCCAAATTCGGTGACCTCGCCGCTAAAAAGTACGAGGCCGAGACGGGCTACAAGTTCCGCAGCGCCGAGAACAAATTTGCCGCGCTGAGCGCCCACGACGCGCTGGTGCAGACCTCCGCCGCGCTGCGTACCCTGGCGGGCGCACTGATGAAGATGGCGAACGATGTGCGCTGGCTGGCTTCCGGCCCCCGCAACGGCATCGGCGAAATCACCATTCCTGAGAACGAACCCGGCAGCTCCATCATGCCCGGCAAGGTCAACCCCACCCAGTCGGAAGCCATGACGATGGTCGCCACCCGCGTCTTCGGTAACGACGCCACCGTCGCCTTCGCGGGCAGCCAGGGCAACTTTCAGCTCAATGTGTTCAAGCCTGTGATGGTTCACGCCGTGCTGGAAAGCATCCGCCTGATTGCCGACGCCTGCCTCGCCTTCAACGACCACTGCGCCGTGGGCATCGAACCCAACGAGGCTAAAATCAAGGCCAACCTGGACACCAACCTGATGCAGGTCACCGCCCTCAACAAGCACATCGGCTACGACAAGGCCGCCGCGATTGCCAAAAATGCCCACAAGAAGGGCCTGAGCCTCAAGGAATCGGCGCTGGAACTGGGCTACGTCACCGAGGAAGAATTTGCCAAGTGGGTCGTACCGCTGGACATGACGCACAGCTGAATCAGAACCTTCAATCAAGCCGTGCCCGGAGCAAAGATGCATCCGGGCGCGGCTTTTTTAGGGGTTTACAAAGTCTCATGCCCCGTTTGCCCGGCAACCCAGTGCTGACCATCCTCGTCGGCCTCGTGTTTCCAGACTGGCACATGCACCTTCAGGTGCTCGATCAGAAAGTCGCAGGCTTCCAACGCGGCGCGGCGGTGCGGGCTGCCGACCCCGATCAGGATGCTGGCGTCGCCGGGAAACAGTTTGCCGGTGCGGTGCTGAAGGTACACCCGCAGTTCGCCATGTTTTTCTCGGGCGGCGGCGGCGGCTTCGTGCATGACCTTACGGGCCAGCGGCGCAAAGCCCTCGTACTCGATAAATTCCACCTGTTTTCCGCTATTAGGACTGCGGACCGTGCCTACAAAATAGGCCTGAGCACCGTACTCGGGCCGCACCAGGAAGGCGTCGGCTGTGGAAAGGCTTAGTACAGCTGGGGTGATTTCGCAGAGGGTATCGCCCTGACTTCCACCAGCCACCGGCGGCAAAAACGCGACCTCTTCTCCCTCACTGAGCACCTGATCGGGCGCCGCATAGGTTTCATTGACGGCTACCATGCAACCTTTCAGGCTTACACCATGCTGCGCCTCGACCAGTGCCGCCACGGTCCGCACACTTGACCCCGGCGGTACTTCCACAGAAAGCTGCTCAACGCCCACTTCACGCTTTAGCTGGGCAAAAAAGACCACGTTCACTTGCATGCGGGCAGGCTAGCACCCCAGCAGCCTCTACCAGTTTTCTTCCAGTGTCCTAATTCCGCCCAGTCCGGCCCTCGCTAATGCAGCAGCCACCGTTTCCCCACTCACCGGATGGCGCAGCTCGGGATCGAGGTCGGCCAGTGGAGCCAGCACAAAAGCCCGTTCCCAGGCGCGGGGGTGAGGGAGTTCAGGCGGCCCGGTTTGCACCAGATCGCCGTAGACAATCAGGTCAAGGTCCAGCACCCGCGCTTCCCAGCGCTGATGGCGCTCGCGCCCGGCACGGTCTTCGATCTTATGCAGGGCTGCAAGAAGCGGCCCCGGCGCAAGCGATGTTTCCATCCGCAAAGCCGCGTTCAGATAATCAGGCTGCCCGGCGGGGCCACCAACCGCAACCGTGCGGTAAAGGCGTGATTGACCGGTGAGCTGCCCCAGCCCGCTCAGTTCCTCTTTGGCCCGTCGCAGCGTCGGTAAAGGCTGGCCCAGATTGGCCCCCAGCGCCACGTAAACGGCCTGATTGGACAAGTTCGGCCTCATCCCGTGCCCTGAACCAGGGTCAGTTCGGCGTAAACGTCCCGGAAAATCCCCGGAATGGGCGCAAACGGCTTGTGAACCCGCACCGTAACCCGCTCCAATCTGGGCTGCTCATGCAGGATACGCTGGGCGACGCGGTTCGCGAGCACCTCGATCAGCTGATGCGTCTGCTCGGTTACTTCCTGGCGGATCACTTCGTACACGGCAGCGTAATTGACAGCTTCATTCAGGTCGTCGGCCATTCCGGAAAAGTCGTAATACAGTTCGGCGTCCACCACGAACCGTGCCCCCAGGACACCTTCAGACTCAAAAACGCCGTGTCTGGCATGAAACTCCAGACCTTCCAGAACGACCCGTGACATGTCCAGAGTCTAACCGTCCACAGCCTGCTCGATTCTCTGCTGTACCCGGAGCGCCTGCACATGCTCGGCAGCGGCGTGCGCCCGCACCATGGCCGCACCCTGCCGCGCCGAATGCAGGTGCAGGGCCAGGCTGCCGGGGTCACGCTGATCGGCCTGGGGGACGTCCGCGATCAGGTCAATGGTCTTCTTGCGGCTGGCGGCCATCAGCACGGGGTCCTCACCCGCGGCCAGGTCGCCCACCGCCCGGATCAGGGCCAGATTATGCTCCAGCGTCTTACCGAAGCCGATGCCGGGGTCGAGCAGCACCGAGGGCACGCCCGCGGCCTTGACCTCAGCGGCCCGCTCCCGCAGGTAGCCGTGCACCTCGGCCACCACGTCGTCATAGCTCGGCTGGTGCTGCATGGTGCGCGGTTCGCCCTGCATGTGCATGATGCACGCGGCGGCCCCGGCTTCGGCACAGACCCGCACCATTTCAGGCTGGCTCAACCCCGTCACATCGTTGATCAGGTGTGCCCCCGCTTTCAGAGCCGCCGCCGCCACCTCCGGCTTCATGGTGTCCACGCTGATTAGCACGTCCAGTTCTCGTAACGCACGGATCACCGGCAGCACCCGGTCAAGCTCAGTGGCGGCGTCTACCGGGTCGGACCCCGGACGGGTGCTCTCGCCACCCACATCAAGCATAAAGACCCCGCTGTCCCGCATACTCCGCGCAGAAGCCAAAGCCGCATCAACCGAAAAATGCCGCCCACCATCACTGAAGCTGTCCGGGGTGGCATTCAGGATTCCCATGACAGCGCAGCCCTGCCACGTTACGGTCCAGCCTTCAGAAGTCTTCCGGCCTCCCGGAACCTCGAACCTGAAACTCAGCTGGTGACTACCCATTTTCTTCCTTCAAATCGTGAAAAGTGAAACTGGCAGCGACTGCAAAGCCGCGCGCCGGATAGGCCACGACATAGGCAGGCATCCTGCGCCCAGAGCGAAACGGCACGTAGCTCTGTTCGCTCATCTCGAATCCAGTGTCCAGCGCCCGCGCAATAGGATGATCGTCCGGAATGATCGTCCCCGGACGAATCGAATACTTGACCCCCGGCGACGCCCCAAATACCCGGACCGAGAGGGCTTTCTCTACCCCTGCTGCCTCTTCCTGGTCCCGACGGCTTACCGCACAGACGGCGTACAGCGTGGGTTGCGGCGTCTGCTCGGCCAGCGCATAGAGGGCCGTCGAGTGGCTGACATCCGCCCGCCTCGCCAGTTCAGCCAGTGTGCGGCCCGTGTAACCAAAGCGCTCCGTCATTTCGTTCATGAGGCGCTGGGGCATCAAAAGCGCAGCTGCCCCCACATTACAGAGGCTTTCGATCACCTGTTCAAGCCGCTCACCTTCAAAAGCGTCGTGGATATCGCTTAACAGGTCATCGTCACCCAGAAGTAAGGCGTGACTGATTTCGTGGGCCAGGGTAAAACGCTGCCGCTCCGGACGGACCTTGCTGTTGATCAGAATGACGTGATGCTCAGGGTCATAGGCACCGTCGCGCTCACCCATCGGTATGTACTTAAGTTCGATGCCCTCTAAGCCCAGCACTAGGCTGTGGGCATCCAGCCCAGGGACCCGCTGACTATAAGCGGCGGCAAGTTCACGCATTCTGGCTTTGGCTGCTGCCAACGCCGCTGAGGAATCAGTCACGTTCGCAGCTTAGCAAGCCATTCCTCTTCAGGCACTTGCCCGGTACTATCAGTGCTGATCTGCCGCCAGCAGTTGCTCGACCAGCGCGACATATTCCTGCTGGGCCTGCTCCAGTGACTTCCCCTGATGTTCACTCCAGGCGTCATACTTCGCTCCACCCACGAAATCAAACCCACCAGGGCGCTTACCCGATACGTCGCCTTCACTCCCCTGCTTGAAAAGGGCATACAGTTTAAGCAGCACATCGTTGCCCGGCTTCTTGGAAAGCTTGTTTACATCCTGTTGGGCCTGTTCAAAAGTCAGCATGAGTTCACTTTAGCGAAAAAACTGAACTCAGTATAGGAGAAACCAGAAATCATAAAGCAGCGCAAAGCCCCCCAGTTTCCTGAGGGGCTTAAAGGTCAGATGGTGAAGAAGAGAAGTATGTTGTGGAGCGCTTTAAAAGGAGGTGATCCAACCGCACCTTCCGGTACAGTTACCTTGTTACGACTTCACCCCAGTCA
>JAGLBK010000111.1 GCA_018260275.1 Deinococcus sp. | reverse complement strand
GGCGATCGAAAGCGCCGACGTGGTGCTAATGCAAAACGACATCGGCAAGCTGGGCGGCGCGGTCAAGCTCGCCAAGGACGCCCGGCGCACCGTGCTGACCAACCTGGCCTTCGCGTTCGGGGTCATCCTGATCGTGGCTCCGCTGGCCGTCGCGGGCAAAGTACCGCTGCCACTGGGCGTTATTGCCCACGAGGGCGGCACAGTGTTCGTGGTGTTCATGGGCCTGCGCCTGCTGCGGCACAAGCTGTAAACCTGTAACCTGCAAACCGATCTTCACACCATTGGCGGGGCCGTTTCCGGTAATAAGACCGGGGCGGCCCTGAACCTTTGGGAGCCGGTTGGAATGGAATCAAAGCGCTTTCTGGATAGCTGCCGTCAGACACACGCCCCCTCGCTCCCAGCCGTACCAGACCTGCTCTACTGCCGCGCCGTCGCACGAAGTTCGCAAGGAGTGTGAAGCTTCAGCAGGAAAACGCAGAAGAGTAAATGGCGTACCATTCGGCTAAATCCCGAACTCCTCGCTTGAAAGCCGTCAAACGGCACGCACCATTGACGAAGCAAGACCTTCTCATTTCTGATCAGTGTGACCAGCAGATCGCTAGCAGTGTACTGTCAGAATTTTGTCATGATTGACAGTGCTGGGGCGGCGGTGTAGCATTGGCTTACCTAGCTCGAAAATAAAGTGGAACCGCTTCCGTAGCGGTCTGTCCGGCAAACATGCTGGAACACTCCCCAGGAGAAAAAATGAAGAAACTTGTCACTATCATCGGTATGACTGCCAGCCTCGCCCTCGCCGCTCACAGCTCGGCGGTCAGCCTCTCGTTCGCCTGCGACTCGGTCGGCAGCGGCTACAACGAGTGCAAGAAAGGCGCGGACGCCTGGGCCAAGAAGACCGGCAACACCGTCAACGTGCTCCAGGTGCCCAAGGAAACCGACCAGCGTCTTGCCCTGTACCAGCAGCAGCTCGGCGCCAAGGCGGGCGACGTGGACGTGTACATGGTCGATACCATCTGGCCCGGCCTGATCGGTCAGCACCTGATGGACCTCAAGACCGCTATGCCCGCCGCGCAGCTCAAGGAATTCTTCCCGGCCATGATCGAAAACGATACGGTCGGCGGCAAGCTGGTCGCCGTTCCCTGGTTCACCGACGCCGGTCTGTTGTTCTACCGCAAGGATCTGCTCACGAAGTACGGCTACAAGTCGGCCCCCAAGACCTGGAGCGAACTGGCCGCCATGGCGACCAAGATTCAGGCCGGCGAAAAGAAGACCAACCCCAAGTTCGTGGGCTACGTTTTCCAGGGCAAGAACTATGAAGGTCTGACCTGCGACGCGCTGGAGTGGATCAACAGCTACGGCGGCGGGCGCATCGTCGAACCCGACGGCAAGATCACCGTCAACAACCCCCGCGCGGCGGCGGCCCTCAAGGACATCTCGGCCTTCGTGGGCACCGTCTCGCCCTCGGGCGTCACGACCTACGGTGAAGAAGAGGCCCGTCAGGTCTGGCAGGCGGGCAACTCGGCCTTCATGCGCAACTGGCCCTACGCCTACGACGCGGGCAACTCGGACGGCAGCCCGATCAAGGGCAAGATCGGCGTGGCGGCCCTCCCCGCCGGAACGGGCGCGGGCAGCAAGCCCTCGGCCACGCTGGGCGGCTGGCAGCTGGCGGTCAACGCCTACAGCAAGCACCCCAAGGAAGCCGCCGACCTGGTCGCCTACCTGACCGGCAAGGACGAGCAGAAGCGCCGCGCCATTCAGGCGAGCTACAACCCCACCATGCCCGCGCTGTACAAGGACAAAGACGTGCTCAAGGCCGTGCCCTTCTTCGGCAGCCTGTACGACGTCTTTATGAACGCCGTGGCCCGCCCCGCGACCGTGACCGGCCTGAAGTACAACCAGGTGTCCAACGCTTTCTCGACCGCCGTGTACAGCGTGCTGACCAAGAAGGCCACCCCCGAAGCAGCCCTCAAGAATGCCGAGAGCCAGATCGCCCGCGCCAAGGGCCGTGGCTGGTAAGCCACCAACTGACTTCTAAAATCTAGCTCCGCGCCTTGCCGAGGTGCCTGAACACCGGGCACCTCGGCTTTTTTCGATCAGCTGTTTTGATTTTCCCTCCCTTTCTTTCCGGCTCCTTTTCGCCGTCTGGAATCTCTCCCCTCACTCCGGCTAAGCCAGTCCTACTCACCTCACAGGAAATGGAGTCCACATGACCACCCAGCCCCAACCAACCCAGCCGAAGCCCGCGCCAACCCGCGTGCGTGGCATCGAGGCCACCCGCGCCCGGACTGCCTTCTGGCTGCTGCTGCCCATGGTGATCGTCCTTATTCTGGTGGCAGGCTATCCCCTGTTCCGCACGATTTACCTGTCGTTCTTCGACTACAACATCAACAGCCCCAACCCACCCAAATTCATCGGGCTACAAAACTACTGGTACACCTCGCCCGAAGGCGTGGGGCTGGGCGTGTTGCAGGCCCCCGAGTGGTGGAACGCCGTCAAGAACACGCTGGTCTTTACGGTGCTCTCGGTGGTGCTCGAAACCCTGCTGGGGCTGGGGCTGGCGCTGGTCATCAACTCCAAAATCCGGGGGCGCGGCCTGCTGCGTACCGCCATTCTGGTGCCCTGGGCCATCCCGACGGTGGTCAGTGCCCAGGTCTGGAACTGGATGTACAACGATTCCATCGGCATCATCAGCAGCTGGGGCAACAAGCTGGGCCTGCTGCAACCGGGGCAGTCGTTCCTGTCGAACCCCGATACGGCGCTGGCCGCGCTGGTCGCCGTGGACGTGTGGAAAACGGCCCCCTTCATGGCGCTGCTGTTGCTGGCGGGCCTTCAGAGCATTCCGAGCGACATGTATGAGGCCGCCGACGTGGACGGGGCCAGCCCGGTACGCCAGTTCTTCAGCCTGACGCTGCCGCTGCTGACGCCCGCGCTGCTGGTCGCGCTGATCTTCCGCACCCTGGACGCCCTGCGCGTGTTCGACATGCCATTTATCGTGAAGGGCAACGCTACCGAAACGATGACCATGAGCATCTACGCCCGCCAGCAGATGATCGACAACGCCCAGTTCGGCTTCGGGTCGGCCATCAGCGTGGTCATCTTCCTGATCATCATGGTCATCACGGTGATCTACGTGACCAGCCTCAAAGTGAAGTTCGACTAAAGGAGCGTGTGACAGATGAATTCCAAGAATCCCACGGTCCGCCTGATCGTCACGGCGCTGTTCTGGATCGCCGTCGCCATCATCCTGTTCTACGTGCTGTTTCCGTTCTACTGGGCGCTGAAGACCAGTTTCACCAGCTCGTCGCGGCTGTCGGCGGAGGCGCTCCAGTGGTTCCCCACGCACCTGACCTGGGAAAACTACAAGCTCGTGTTTACCACCCAGCCCTTCGGACGCAACCTGTTCAACTCGCTGGTGGTCGCCAGCGGCACGGTCATCCTGAGCCTGCTGCTCTCGCTGATGGCCGCCTACGCGCTGGGGAAATTCCGCTTCAAGGGCAAGTCGGTGCTGATGTACATCATCCTGGCCGTCAGCGTGTTTCCGCAGATCGCCGTGCTGGGCGGAATGTACACCACCATCCGCGCGCTAGGACTGTACAACAGCGTCTTCGGGCTGATGCTCTCGTACATGATCTTCGTGCTGCCGTTCACGGTCTGGACGCTGACCAGCTTCGTGCGCGAAATTCCCACCGAGCTGGAGGAAGCCGCCTACATGGACGGCGCGAGTCCGCTGACCACGCTGTTTCAGGTGCTGCTGCCCGTCATGACGCCCGCGCTGGTTACCACTGGCCTGCTGGCCTTCATCAATGCCTGGAACGAGTTCCTGTTCGCGCTGACCTTCACCTCGGATAACAGCGCCAAGACCGTGCCCGTGGCGATCAGTTCGTTCTCGGGGGCCTCGCAGTACGAAACGCCGTTCGGGGTCATCATGGCCGCCAGCGTGATCGTGACCATTCCGCTGATTATCCTGGTGCTCATTTTCCAGCGCAACATCGTCAGTGGTCTGACCGCCGGAGCCGTGAAGGGCTAACACCTGAGCTTTTGCTGGCCGCCTCCTGCGTGGGGCGGTTTTTTATTTCAGGTCGAGGCTCAGGCCGTCATGGGCAAAAGACCAGCCCTCAGGCAACTCCACCTGCCGAACGTCCACAGCGTGCGAAAGGTGAGTCAGCACGACCCGGCGGGCCGCCCGCGCCCAGGGCAACGCCAGCGCCTCGCGAATGTCGTAGACGCTACGCCCGGCCTGTTCGGAGGCCGATTCGTCGGCAAAGGACGTGCCCAGCACCAGCAGGGCGAGATCGGTCAGCCACTCCTGCGCCACCCGATCAGGAATGTCGATGGCGTCGGTGACGAGCGCAGCACGGAAGCTGGGGCGGTCCAGTCGGTAGGCATGGCTCTGGCCGTTGGCCCCGTGCGGCACCTCGAACAGCCGGAGGCGAAACCCGGCAATCTGTAAGCCCTCCGGCGGGAGCGGCGACACGGGCGAGCCTTTGCGAAAAGCGTACCCGAAGCGCCCGGCCAGTTGCGGAATGACTGAAGGCGGCGCGTAGATCGGCAGCTTGCCCCCCTCGTAGCGCTCAAAATCCAGCAGGTCGCCCAGACCCAGGATGTGGTCATTATGGGCGTGGGAAATCAGCACGGCGTCGGGCACGAGCGGTTCCGGCAGCCCAGCCAATTGCGTGTGGAGGTCTCCCCCAGCGTCCAGCAGCACCGTCTGGCCCTCACCGCGCAGCAGCATGGCCGTCCGGCGGCGGCGGTTGGTCCCGCCCATCCGGGCTTCCTGACACACCAGACAGGCGCACCAGAAGCGCGGCACGCCCTTACTGTCGGCAGTGCCCAGGAAAGTGAGTGTCACGGCAGGGTTACTGCGCGAGCAGGGTGCGGGTCGCCTGGGCCAGATCGCCGCTGCCCGCCAGACTGCTGCCGACCAGTACAGCGTCGGCCAGCGGGCGCACCGGAGCGAGGTCAGCGGGCGTGGCGTAGCCGCTTTCGGCCACCAGCACACCGGTAAATCCGGCCTGACGCGCCTGGGCGATCAGACGGGGACTGACCTCCAGATCGATCTTGAGGGTGGTGAGGTCGCGGTTGTTGATGCCGATGATGCGGGCCGTGGTGCCGAGGGCCAGTTCGAGTTCGCGTTCGTCGTGGACCTCGACCAGGGCGTCCAGGCCCAGCAGCTCGGCCATCCGCAGGTAGTCGGTCACGGCGTTGCCGAGCACGCTCACCATCAGCAGCACCGCCGATGCGCCCCATTCGGCGGCCTCGCGCACCATCGCCGGATGCACCACGAAATCCTTGCGCAGCACCGGCAAACTGGTCGCGGCCACGACCTGCTGAAGCGCCTCGGGGCTGCCGCCAAAGTGGCGGGGTTCGGTGAGGCAACTGATAGCGCTTGCCCCGCCCGTCTGGTACGCCAGCGCCGCCTGCGCCGGGTCGAGCGGCGCAATCGCGCCCTGGCTGGGACTGGCCCGCTTGACCTCAGCTATCAGCGACAGGCCCGGCCCACGCAGCGCCGATTCAAAACGGCGCTGGGGCACCCGCTCCGGCCCCAGGTCAGGGTCGGCCCCGGCGTAATCCCGCGCCCGCTCGGCCACGATCAGGCCCAGGACACCGGGCACGTTACTGAAATCCACCACTGGAATACCGCTCATTGCCGCCAAGTATAAAAGTTTTGTGCTCTGGCAGGCGCGGACATGTTAGCCTGAAGCCATATGAGCCTCGCTCCCGGCAACGGCCCCGTCCAGATTTCACCCGAACAGCTCCGGGGGCGTGTGCAGGAACTCGCCGCCAGGATCCGCGAGGATCACCCGGAGCAGGTGCCGCACCTGATCTGCGTGCTCAACGGCGCGTTCATGTTCTTTACCGATCTGGTGCGGGCGCTCGACGTGCCCTGCACCGTCGATTTCATGCAGACCAGCAGCTATGGCGACGCCAAGCAAAGCAGCGGCGAAGTGAAGCTGGTCAAGGACCTCCAGTTTCCGATCAGTGACCGCCACGTGATTCTGGTAGACGACATCATCGACACTGGCATCACCATGAATTACCTGCTGCACTACCTCCAGGGGCGCGGCCCCAGCAGCCTGAAGGTCGCCGCCCTGCTCTCCAAACCCAGCCGCCGCAAGGTCGAGGTGCCGGTGCAGTACCTCGGCTTTACCATTCCCGACGCCTTCGTGTACGGCTACGGGCTGGACCGGGCGCAGTACGACCGCAATCTGCCGTTTATCACCAGCCAGGAGTAACCCTCGCCGCTTGCTTGCGCCACACCTGCTTCCAGAAACACACCGGGGAGCAGGCAGCTTCCGGATTGCCGGAAAGCAAGCTGGGCTTTTAGAGCAGATGACGCCGGGACATCCGCCCGGTATGCTGACTTTATGACCAGAAATATAATTTTTCACATGGCCGCCCTGTTCGCCGTCGCGGCCCTGAGCACCGGGCAGGCCCAGGAGATGACGCAGGTCAGTGCCCGCCCGATTCCCGGCGGCATCGAACTCGACGGCGGCAACGGCCCCAGACAGTACCTCTGTCAGAAGGACAAGATGGTGGGTCAGATTCAGCAGAGCACCAAGACCTACAGGATGGTCGGCAAGTACCTGACGGTCGATTTCGGTGAGCACCTCGGCTTCGAGGCGCATGACCAGGTGCGCCCGCTGCTGCCCAGTCAGGTGCGGCTGACCTGCACCGGGGGCAAGATCAAGGTTAAAGTAGGCAACGACATTCAGATCGAGGGGGGCGAGGAATAACCATGCTTCTGATCTGGAAAGGATTGGGCATTCTGGTTCCTTTACTGGCTTTCGTCGAATTGATGCTGGTCATGGCCGTGCCGAACAGCATAAATCCCACGCTCGGCCTACTGCTCAAATTCGTGATTGTCCTGGCGGGGACGTTTGCCCTGTGGCATCTGGGGCGCTCACTCAATAACCGGCCCGGCAAGGTCCTGATTGACCCTGAAACGAATGAACCGGTGATGCTGAGAGCACCCCGGCACGACTTTTTCTGGATTCCCATCGAATACTGGGCGTTTATCGTCGCCATCCTGTGTACGGCGGCGGCAGTCATCCCGGCCTCGCCCAAGCACCCCTGAGCAGCACCCGCTACCAAGCGCGAAAACCCGGACAGCATTACAGGCAAGTTTTTGCACAACGTACCCGGCGAAAAAGTCCCAGCTCCGCAGATGAGAGGTCTTCCTGAGTACAGGAGCTGATATCAAACCGGGCGAGACTTCCACATCAGTAGCTCGTCCTGCCCAGCCACCGCATAGTCCGGCAGCACCCCCAGTTCCGCGTACCCGCAGCGCCGGTAAAAGGCGCGGGCGGGTTCGTTGTTCACGTTGACCATCAGAAAAAAGGCGCTGGAAACGGCAAAGACCTGCGCCTCGGCCTCGATCAGCAGCCGCCCGGCCACGCCCTGCCCCTGGGCCGCCGGGTCCACCGCCAGCAGGCGCAGGTAGCCGCCGCGCGAGAGGTGCCCGCGTGGGTCGAACCAGCACAGGCCCCGGATCGGCGTGTCCGGCGCGGCCCGCTCGACCAGAATCCGGTGCGTTTCGGGGCGCTTCGACAGGGCCGCCGCGATCTGATCGCGTGAAAAATACGGCGCGAAAAAGGGAATGCGGGCAATCAGGTCGGCACACTGGGCGAGTTCGGCGGGCTGCAACGTGCTAAGGGCGGTCATGTTCATTTTCCCCGGATGCGTTCGAGCAGCGCCGTGTTGCGAACCTCGCGCTGGCGGGAAGCGGCGATCTGCCACGCCGAGGCCGACCCCGCCGCGAAGAAGCGTTCACGGGCGCGGGTCAGGGCGGTGTACACCAGATTGCGCGACAGCATCGGCATATGCGCCTCGTGCAGCACGCCGAGCACCGTGCCCCATTCGCTGCCCTGCGCCCGGTGAACCGTGAGCGCGTAACCCAGTTGCAGGTTGAACAGTTCCGCGCCCACCAGTTCGACGATATTACCGTCGAAATCCACGGTTAGACGGCCCCCGTCGGCCTTGAGCACCGTGCCGAGCGTACCGTTGAAAATCTCGTTCTGGTAGTCGTTCTTGGTCTGCACCACCGTGTCGCCGGGCCGGGCCTCGCCCTCGGCAATCCGCACGCCGCCCTCGCCAGGGTTGAAGATGGTCTGGAGGTGATGGTTGAGCATATCCATCCCCAGCGGCCCTTTACGCATCGGTGTGAGCACCTGCACCTTTGAAGGGCCGCCCAGTTCGCGCACCATCAGGGCTACGCGGCGTGCCCCACTATCGCTCTCGGTTTCGGTAAGGTTGAGGCGGGGGTCGCCCCACTCGGGGGCCTGACCATGCAGCAGGCCGTGCGCCGCGCGGATGATCGGGTTCTCGGCGGCCTGGCGGTACACCTGGGTCAGCCGCACCGTCGGGGCCGCCTGGGTCATCGCCAGCAGCGGGAGGCCTGCGTCTACCGGGGGCAACTGGTCGGTGTCGCCCACCAGCAGCACCCGGGCACCGGGCGGGATGGCCGCGAGCAGCGAGAGCATCAGCGCGTCG
>JAGLBK010000110.1 GCA_018260275.1 Deinococcus sp. | reverse complement strand
ACCAAGGTCACCTTGCAAAACCCCGACGGCACCCCGCTGACCGACCACAACGGCGACGGCATCCCCGACGTGGGCACCGTGGGCCAGAACAATACCGCCGACATCCTGGTCAAAGTCGAGTTCCCTGCTGGCAGCACCCCCGCTACTGGCGTGCTTCCCACCGTGACCGTGCACGTGGTCAGCTCCAACGATCCCACCAAGAGCGACCCGACCCAGGACATCGTCAACCTGCCTGGTCTGGCCTTCGGTGATCCGACCTCCGGCATCGGTGGCGACCCTGCCCCCGTGGGTACGCCCCCCACCGGCACCACCACCGACTTCCCCAACGGCTCGGGCAACCCCAGCAACCCCATCCTGCCCCCGGCCACCTGCACCGCGCCCATCCGCACCTACCTGGCGATGGAAGTGGGCAACACCGGCAGCGCCACCGACCTGTACAACATTGACGGCACCGCGCCGATCAAGCTGAACAGCGGCGCTATCGTGAACACCCCCATCACGTACTACAGAGACGTGAACGGCGACGGCAAGCTCGACGGCGGCGACACCGCCCTGACCGACACCAACGGCGACGGCAAGCCCGATACCGGCGCGATTGCTGGCGGCAGCGAAGTCAAACTGATCGCCGTGCTGGACGTCCCCTGTGACGCTGCTGCCCAGACGATCACGCTGACCCAGAACGCCACCTCGCCTAACACCGGCGCGAAAGGCACCGACGGCAACGACACCGTTACGGTCGGCACCAGCGGCAAGCCCACGGTCACCAAGAGTGTCAATGCTACTGAAGCCAAGCCCGGCGAAACCCTCACCTACACCATCATTGCCAAGAACGCCAGCAATGCGAACGTCACGGCTGCTCGCGTCTGCGACAAGGTCAATGTCGTCACCACCTTCGTGTCCTACACCGCTACGACCAGCGCAGCAGGCACCGTGGTGTATGGTCTGGCCGACAGCACGGGTAAAGTCACCAGCTGGCAGAAGACTCCCTTCACCAGCACGCCTCTGGAAGCCACCGTCTGCGCAGGTGTCGATACCAACGGCGACGGCAACATCACCGCTGCCGACATCCTGAAGCCCGGCGAAACCATCACCGCCACCTTCCAGCAGCGCGTTAACGACAAATAAGCCCTCTGCGGCGCACCTGCCTTCCGGGTGGGTGCGCCCCTTTGCAAACAGGGAAGTCTGCTGTTTATTTTCTCTTCCCTGTTTCCCCTGTTGCAGAGCAACTGCAACCGTCTGGGGCCATAACAAGAGACTCTCTTTTTTAAGTTCTTTCCGTCTGAGGAGGCCAACGTGCAAAAACCCCGATTTTCCAAAAAACTGGTGGCATTAGGGCTTGCCCTGGCCTCAGCCGCCCTGGCGCTGGGAACACCTGCCGGGACGGTTATTCAGAACATCGCCATGTTTGAATTCAATGATGAAGCTGGTAACGAAGTGAAGGTGCCCTCACCCGCCGTCACCACCACCGTCATTCCGGTCTGTAGTCCGAGCGTGCTCCCTAACGGCACCGTCGCTTCACCTGGGCAGGTCATGACGGCTATGCCCGGCAACGGCGTGGTGTTCCAGTACACCCTGACCAATGCCAGTAATGCGGCGAATACCTTTAGTCTGAGTGTTCTCAACGACGCGGCTTCACAGTTCACGCCCGGCGGAATGACGGTCTACCAGGACACCAACGGCAACGGCCAGATCGACGGCGGCGAAAGCCCCATCACTCAGCTGACCCTGCCTGTCGATGGCTCTGCCAACCTGCTGGTCCGCGCCGATACTCCGGGCAATGCGCGGGGCAACGCCTACGTGAATCTGGTGGCCGCCTGCGCGACCAACGTCACCGGCGCGGGCAGCGAACGCGACGATAACAATGTTGCCCGGATCAACCTGACCGAGCCGCCCGCTTTTGCGATTGCCAAGACCTTCACCCCGGCGCAGGTCAAGCCCGGCGGAGAAACCACCGTCGATATCGCGGCCAGCAACTCGGGCGGGGTGTCCAGAGAGGTGACGGTCAGCGATTTCCTCAATACTCCGGCGATGCGTGACTTTACGTTCATCAGCGCCAGTGCGCGGTTGACGGGCACGGCAGCGGGCGCCGTTCTGGAATACAGCGCCGACGGCAACACCTGGAGCAGCAGCGAACCCAGCAGTGTCGTGGCGGTCCGGGCACGCGCCAGCAGCATGACCACGGGCAGCACCCTGGGGCTGAACTTCAGACTCAAAGCTCCCGAAGCCGACCTGGGCACCCGCCGCAACATCGCGCAGCTGGTCAGCAGCGGGCAGACCATCGAAGGCCCCGCAGACGTGACCGTCAAGTATTACCCGGTGATTGCCCTGGGACCGATCAATAACCCGGAAGCCAACCCCGGCGGAGAAATGAGCACCGACGACCGTCAGGTCAAAGCGGTCGCGCTGGTCGGTCAGGAACTCTGCTTCTCTCATACGGTCAAGAACCTGGGTGAGCGCGACGACACCATCACGACCACCGGAGCGGTCAACACCGGCGCGGCGGGCATCGTCTTCCGCGACATGAACGGCAACAAGCTGAACGAGCCTTTCAGCGTCACCCTGGCTCCCCAGGCCACCAGCGACTTCAAGGCCTGCTACACGCCGACCCAGGCGGGCGGCCCCGACGAAGCGCTCAAGGTGACCCTGACCAGCACCAGTGGCCGGGGCGCGGCCAACAACAGCACCGTGGATGTCGTCAGCACCGTCGCTGAAAACAAGATCAAGCCGGTTAAGACTGGCAGCAAGGGCAGCGCACTCGTAGCCCCCGGCGACCAGATCAGCTATACCCTGAGCTTTACCAACAACCAGAGCTTTGCGCTGAACAACGTGGTCCTGACCGACAATCTGAACACCATCGAGCAGACCTGTGGTGGAGGCGGAATATCAGCCAGCCTGACCACCACCAAACCGGCCAGCCAGACCAGCACCTCCACCCTGAATGCCCAGGGGGTCGCTGGTCGAGGGATGGCCGGGCAGCGCCTCACCGGTCAGGAGATCACCACCAATGCCCTGGACTTCATCAGCGCCGACCAGGGCGGAACGCTCGACGGCACCAACGTGATCTGGAAATTTGCCGTCGTGCAACCGGGTCAGACCGTGACGGTCAACCTCAAGGTCAAAATGCCCGACGGCACGCCGGACTGCGCCTCCATTACCAACGTCTACAACGTGACCAGCGACGAAATCGGTACGCCGCTGCCTTCCAACCCAGTGGTCAACCCGGTCTTCAATCCCGACAACCTGAGCTTCAGCAAGACTAGCACGCCCGCTACCGTCATGGTGGGTGAAGAGATCACCTACATCTTTACCGTGACCAACAAGAGCACCACCATGCCACTGAATAATGTCGCGGTAGACGATGTGCTTCCCGAAGGGCTGAGCTACGTGGCGGGCAGCAGCACGCTGGACGGCGCTTCAATTACCCCGGTGATCGACCCGGCCAACCCCCGCCACTACACCTGGACCGTGCCTGGCCTGGCCGTCAACGGCAACGCCGAAATCCGCTTCCGCGCTCTGGTCACCCCGGGCAACGACAAAGAGGTGCCCCAGCTGGTCAACAACGCCACCGCCACCGCCGTCGCCAGCGGGCGCGTGGTCAAGACCCCGGTCCGCTCGGCCGTCAACAAGATTCTGCCCCTGAGCTTCGGGCCGAACAATGCCGACGTGGTGGGCTACGTCTTCCAGGACCTCAACCGTAACGGCGTGTACGACTACGGCAAGGATATTCCGGTGCAGAACGCCCGCGTCATTCTGGCGAACGGCCGGACCTCGCTCACCGATCAGGAAGGCCGTTACCACTTCCGCAACGTGCGCGAAGGCAACTGGGCGCTGCGCCTGGACCCCAACAGCACCTGCTTCCAGAATCTGAACATGCCGCAGGACGCCGGACTGGAAGGTAGCCGCTCGGTGTACGTGCGCAACCTGACCAGCGTGGACTTCCCGCTGGCCCCCGACGCAGGCGACATTGCCGTGATCCGCGACACCACCCTGAACATCAAGGGTGGCCCGGCCGACGCCCAGAACACGCTGGCCGTTCGCAAACAGGTGTTCAGCACCACCAAGGACCCGACGCTGTACACCGCGCAGCTGATGCTGACAGCCAGCGCCCCGCTGCACGCCCTGACCCTGACTGACCCGCTGCCCGAAGGCGCACAGCTGGTCAGCGGCCAGAACGTGCTGAATATCGATCCCCTGCCGGGTGGCACACGGAGCCTGACCTACAGCTTCCGCTACACCGGCGACGTGAAAGGCGCTGTCACTGACCCGGCAGCGAGCTGGAGGTACTGAGAGTGAAACATGCCATCATGACGCTGACGGCAGCGCTCCTCGGTGCGGCTGGTGCCCAGGAAATTGCCACCTCGTTGCCCCTGACCAGCATCGGCCAGGAGCTGATGTGGACGGTCGGTGACCAGGATCTCAAGCTGGTGGTGGGCGTCAGCTCACACGTTCAGCTTGATATTTACGGAGGCCAGTTCGACCCGCAGGATTACCGCAAGCCCGTGCAGTTCGGCGACGAAAACTACTCGACCGCCAACCCCAAACTGCCGGTAGACAGCACTTTTACCCTCACCGATATCAACGGCAAGGTCGTCAAGGAACACAACTACGGCGCCGGAGATCAGGACTGGCAGACCTTTATCAGTCAGGACCTGCCCGCCGGGACCTACACCCTGAAGGTCCGCACCGAGGGCAAGGGCAAGAACACCTTCGCCTTCCGCCTGAATTCGATCAGCGCCGCCGTCCAGACCGATCACCTCAACGTCACCATCCGCAGCAACGACTGGGTGCCCGCCCTAAACGTGTACAACCCCGGCGGCAAGATGACTGTCCGGATGTACGACGGCGACGGTCCCAAGGAGTTGCAGGCTGAGCTGCGCGACGCGGCGGGCAAAGCCTACCCGGTCAAGGTCAGCGGCCAGTTGCAGTGGGACACCATCGACGTGCCCGAGGCCAAAGGCAACTACACCGTCTACCTGCGCCAGCCCCAGCACACCTACCAGTTTTCCAACTCGGTCGGTTTTGAACTCGCCAGCGGCCCGATCACGGTCGTGCAGGCCGATACCACCGGCAAACTGGACATCAGGGCCGAGCTGATCCTGCCGGACGAGGTGCGGCCCACGCAGGCCAACGTCACGGTGGGCGAGCAGACTTATAGCGTGCAGGGCAGCGCCGGACCGTTCAGCGTTCCCACCCATGATTACGCGGTCACCGCCGAGCCGATCAAGGGCGCGGAAGTCACGGTCAACACGCCCAGCGTCACGGTGGTCAAGCAGGAGACGGCGCATGTCGCGGTGCAAGTCAAGCCCACGGTCAACCTGACCTTCCAGGCCGACAAGCCCGAGGTGTGCGTGGGCGACGTGGTGAAATTTACCGCGCAGGCCACCACCGAATTCGAGCGCGAGCTGCTGCCTGCCTCACTGCAAGTGGCCCTGCCAGCTGGACTGAGTGCCGACGGCAGCACCACGGCCACGGCCAAGGTGGATGCCAAGAATCCCAGCCAGCTCGTTTTTGAAGCCAAGGCGGTTACGGCGGGCGGCGGCAGTGCCACAGCCACCCTGCTGCCCTGGAACAAGACCCAGGATCTGGCGATCAAAGTGCTGCCCAGCGCCACCCAGATCGAGTTGCGGCGCGCCGATCTGGCCGACGCCCTGCCCGGCGACACCGTCACGGTCAGCCTGAGCCTGAAGAACACTTCCGCTGTCGCCGCGCCCTACACCCTCAAGGATGAGCCGGGCGAGAGCCTCGAAGCGCTCGACTCGACCACCTTCAGCGGCGAACTGAAGCCCGGCGAAGAAAAAACCGTGTCCTACAAGGCCCGTGTCAAGGGTCAGCCCGGAGTTCAGGACAACCTCAAGGCCACCCTGAGCAGCAACTGCGCCAGCTCTCAGGTGGTCGAGGGCACGCTGAACGTTCAGACGCCGCCGCCACCGCCCGCGCCTGTCGTGGCGATCAGCCGCGAAAGCACGCTGCGGATTCCCTTCGATTCACCGCGCTCGGCCACCCAGATTATCGTGGCGCACCAGCCGCCCGCCGGAGCCAGCTATGTGCCGGGCAGCAGCGCCCTCAACGGCAAGGCCATCGCCGACCCACAAGTCGCGCCCAGCGGAAAATTTTACTGGACTACCCCTGGCCTCCAGCGCGGCGTGCTCACCTACCACGTGACCCACACCGAGGCGCTGCCGACCCTGAGCAGCCCGACCCTGATCGGCAAGTACGCGCAGGACAAACTTGAAGTGCTGATCGGCGAGAATACGGCACTGACCGAGGCCCGCAACCTTCAGGAATTGCCGGTCAGCACGGCGGAGAATGACGGAGCACTCAAATTGCCTCTGGCCGAAACGGTCTTCCGTGACCGTGACCGGATTACGGTGGCCGTCGAGGGGGTAAAAGATGACCTCTTAATGCCCACCGTCAACGGTGTGGAGGTTAAGGCCGCAACACTGGGCAAAACCACCACCGACAAGGTAAAGAATACCCAGCGCCGGGAATTTTTCGGGATTCCGCTGCAACCCGGCACCAATGTCGTGTCTTACGGCGGTCAGACGGTCAAGGTCTATCTGGCCAGTCGCCCGGTAACGGCGGAACTGGCGCCCGAGCAACTGGTCGCCGACGGAACGACGCCCGTGCGTGTGGCGATCAAACTGCTGGACGCCGCCGGACTGACCAGCGGCAGCACCGTTACGGTTCAAACCACCCGCGAGGTTACCCAGCAAGACGCCCGCCCCGCAGTAGCCAGTTATCAGGTCAAGCTTAAAGACGGCGTCGGCGTGGTCGAAATGGAACCGATGAGTGCGCCGGGACGTTTCGACGTGCGCGTGCTGGTGGGCGAAAAGGCCTTTACCCGCAGCTTCGAGAGCCTGCCCAGCAAAACGCGTGTCGGAATCGGCATGGTCAGCGCGGGCGTGCTCCTTTCGGGCCTGGGACAGGGCAGTACAGCCCTCGCTGGCGAGGCCATCGGACACGGTTACCTTGAAACGCCTATCGGTGAGGGCAAGCTGTATGTCGCAGGCAGCGGCGCAGTGAATGTCGAGTCGCAGGATGGTAAGGCCACCGTGACCCGTGACCGGTCGCAGGGCCTGCCGACGACCGCCAACCCGCTGGAACGCTACCCCACCTACGGCGACAGCAGTACCCATGACGTACCCCTCGAAGGGATCGATCCGCTGGCCTTCCGCTACGAGCACCCCAAATTCAACGTGCAGTACCGGCAAGCCCAGTTGCCCGTCAACGTCTTCGATACCGGCGTCAGCCCTACGGCCCTCAGCGGCTTTACCCGCAGCAATCCGCAGGTGTCCGGGTTTATTGCCGCCGTTCCCAGCGACCTGGTCCGCGTGGTTCTCGACCCTAAGGGACAGCGCGTCCTGCCGCTGCACCTGACACGCGGCACCCTCCAGCCCGACAGCGAAACGGTCGAACTGATCACGGTAGACCACCTGACCGGAGCCGTGACCTATAAGGCCCTGCAACGCCTGAGCGACTACACCGTCGACAATGCAGCGGGGGTCATCTACTTCCAGAAGACCGTCAACCTGACCGATGAGTATGGCAACGACCAGCGCGTGCGCGTGACCTACCGCCTCGACGACCCGATGGATCAGCGCCAATTGGCGTGGGGCGTACAGGTCGGCACCCGCCTGATGGACAATCACCTCAGCCTGGCCGCCGCCGCCGTGCACCTGGACGACGTGAATTCCTTCGGGGTGCGTGCCCGTTACGCCGATGACCACAGCGCCGCCGATCTGCTGGTCGCCACCTCGGGTTCGGGCGTCCTGGTCAACGGCACCGCGAACATCAAGAGCGAGCGCCTCGAAGCCTCGGCCAGCGTCAAGTATCAGAACGACGACTACAAGGGCCTGAACAGCAGCGGCGTGGGCACAGCCGTGACCGCAAAGGCGCTCTACAAAGTCACCGACCGGATCGGTGTCGGTGTGGACGGGTACTACGTGCGCGGAGCCACGCTGACCGACCCGATGACCGGGATGACCACCACGACCTCCAACGGCGGTTACGTGGATGTCAAGGGCCTCTACGACCTCAAGCCGTTCTCGGTGGGAGCCGGTGTCCGCGCCGGTTTCGGAGATCAGAAGGGCCTGGGCATCATCGGCATGCTCGGTTACAGCCGCAACAACATCAGCGTCCGGGTCGAACACGCGCAGTCGCTGACGGGCGACCTGCCTTCCTCGACGGTTGCCGAAGTCAGTGTGCCCGTGGCACAGAACGTGACCTTCAAGGCCACCGATACCGTTCGCTGGGGCCTCGATCAGCGGGCCAGCGTGGGGCTACAGGCCCGTTACGGCATGACCAATCTGGCCGTGAACTACGATCTGCCCGGCGCAGACGGCTGGGGCAACCGCGCCCGTTTCGGGGTCGATACCACCCTGCCCATCAACAACCGCCTGGGCCTAGGCCTGACCGGCTCCTACATCCTTGACCTCAAGGGGCACGACAGCGGCTGGAATGCCGGGGCCGCGCTCCAGTACAAAGACCCCCGACTGACCGCCACGCTCGCCACCGACGTTTCGCACCGCGACGACGGTTTCCGGGTGGGCCTTAAAGGCGGAGCCGCCTACAGCCTGAACGACCA
>JAGLBK010000010.1 GCA_018260275.1 Deinococcus sp. | reverse complement strand
TCCGATTACCTGACCCTCAACCAGCATGAGCTGCTGGCCCTGACCGGAACGCGCAGCCTCAGCGCGGCGCTGACGCAACTGGGTAAGGCCGGGGCACAGCGCGTGATCGTGAAGGTCGGCAAGATGGGCAGCGTGGTCTGGACGCGTGAAGAAACTGAACTCGTCGACGCCGTTCCCCCCGAAAAACCGGTCGTGGACAGCACCGGGGCGGGCGATACCTTCACGGCGGCTTTTGCCCACGCCATTCTGAACGGCCAGCCGCTGGCCCAGGCCGCCCGCTCGGCCAACGCTGCTGGGGCACTCGCCTCGACCACCGTGGGGGCGCAGAGCCGCGAAATTACCGCCGCCGACCTTGAAAAAGCCCTGAAACAGTAAATTCACGGCTTCTTCAGGTTGAATCAAAGTGAAAGTCGTCCTCAGGGGCGATTTTTTGCTTGTTCCCGTCGGCTGTTTGCTGGGTGGCGCAGATCGCCTGTAATTGCTGCACTTGACCGCTCGTTCAGGTGGTGGGCCGATCATGTTAGGCTGGGGGCATGGCTTCGCTGTACACGATTCTTCTGGCCCTGCACAACATCAACCGCTGGCTGGTTCTGCTCACGGGGGTCTGGGCCGTGGTGCAGAACATCTCGGTCATGGGCGGGGGCCGCCCGTTTACGCCGTCTGAGCGCCGCCCGGTGGCGACCTTCATGGGCACGCTGCACCTGCAAGTGGTTCTGGGGCTGCTGCTGTACGCCCTGATGGGCATGCAGCACATGACGGTCTTTCCCGGCGTGCGCCCCAGCTTCGGCATGGAGCACCTGGGAATGGGCTTTCTGGCGGCTATTTTCGCTACGGTGGGCAGTATCCAGAGCCGCAAGGCCGCCACCGAGCAGGCTAAGGGCCGCGCTGCCGTGATCTGGTGCGGGCTGGCGCTGCTGGTCGTGCTGGCCGCGATTCCGTGGTTCCGCCGCCTGTTGCCGTTCTAAAGACAAAGGCGGGGGCCACGCGCCGTGGGGGTTTTGTCCCCGCCGCGCCTGGCCCCTGAACTGTGCGCTCAGCGCTGCGGCTCGATAATCACCTTGCCGGTCGTCTTGCGGTCGAGGATGTCCTGGAACGCCTGGGCACTGTCGGCCAGCGCGTAGGTCGGCCCCACCTGCGGCACCACCTTGCCACTGGCGATCAGCGGCGTCAGGCCCTGCGCGGCGGCCCGCGTCGCTTCGGCGTCCTGCATCAGGCTGGTGAGCCACAGGCCGGTCATGGTCAGGTTGCGCTTCATCAGTTCGACGGGGCGTATGGTCGCGTCTTCGCGGCTGGCGTTGCCGATCACGATGATGCGGCCCCGGTTGGCGGCCATTTGCAGACTCTCCTCAAAGCGTGTGCCGCCCACGACTTCCAGAATCAGCGCCGCGCCCTGGCCGCCCGTGGCGTCCTTGACCTTCTGAATCCGATCGGGGTCGTCTTGCAAGATGGTCACGTCGGCCCCGAGGTCACGCGCGATCTTCAGCTTTTCCTCGGTGCTGGCGAGCGCGACCACGTTCATGCCGAGTACCTTGGCAAGCTGGATGCTGGAGGTGCCCAGTGCCCCGGCGGCGGCCTGCACGAGCACCCACTCGCCCGCCTCACCGCGTCCGAGGGTCTTGAGGGCGTGGTAGGCGGTAAAGAAAGACACCGGAAAAGCCGCCGCCTGTGCCGCGCTGAACGTCTCGGGCACCGGCACGAGCGCGGCGGCGGGCGACACGGCGTACTGCGCCAGCCCGCCCTTACCCGCCAGGCACGCCACGAGCTGCCCGACCTTGAAGCCCTGCACGCCCTCACCGAGCGCGTCGATGGTTCCGGCAAATTCCATGCCCGGCGCATACGGATACCGGGTGCGGGTCAGGTACTCGCCCGTCACGGTCAGCACGTCGGCAAAGTTGATGCCCACCGCCCCGACTTTCAGGCGCACTTCGCCGGGGCCAGGCTGCGGTACGGGGGCTTCGCCCAGCGCCATGACTTCTTTCAGGGGGCCGCTGCGGGTCACTTCAAACTGTTTCATGGTGTCGGTCATGCCCCCCAGCATACCCGAGCGTCACCGTCAGAGTGAACGCGCACGGACACAATGAACGTGAGCGTATTTGACCGCTCAGGCCAAATCGTGAAAACATGGCCGGGAAGAATCAATTCAGCCGTGTGACCGCTGCGGCGCACACGTCAAGGAGATATGAACATGAGCGAACCCACCACGAGCCAACCCGCTTCGCTGGTCAGTCAGAGCCGCCAGGGCAACGTCTTGGTACTGACTGTCAACAACCCGCCTGTCAATGCCTTCTCTCCGGGCGTGCCCGAGGGCTTTCACGCTGGCCTGGACGTGGCCGAGAAGGACAGCAGCGTCGCGGCAGTGGTTATTATCGGCGGCGGACGCACCTTTATCGCCGGGGCCGACATCAAGACCTTCGACATGCCGCGTGAACAGGCCCCTGACCTGCGCGGCTTCATCTCGCGCCTCGACCACTTTCCCAAGCCCGTCGTGGCCGCCATTCACGGCGCGGCGCTGGGCGGCGGTTTCGAGATCGCGCTGGCCTGCAACTACCGCGTGGCTGCGCCGGGGGCCAAAGTGGGGCTGCCGGAAGTCAAACTGGGCGTGCTGCCCGGTGCCGGGGGCACGCAGCGCCTGCCGCGCCTGATCGGGGTAGATAAGGCCCTGGTCATGATGCTAGGCGGCAACCCCATCGACGCCGCCGAAGCTGCCCGCCTGGGAATCGTGGACGAATTGATCGAGGGCGACCTGCTAGCCGGGGCGGTCAAGTTTGCCGCCAACCACGCCGACGCCCGCCCGCTGCCCCGCGTCAGTGAGCGCAAGGTCGAAAACGTCGACCCCAAGATGCTGATGGACATCCGCAACAACCTGAAAAACACCCACAAGGGTCAACTGGCCCCCGGCTACATCGTTGATCTCGCCGAAATCGCCAGCACCAAATCCTTTACCGACGGATGGGCCGCCGAGGCGCGGCTGTTCATGATGGCCAAGGACTCGCCGCAATCGCGCTCGCTACGCCACCTGTTTTTTGCCGACCGCGAACGCGCCAAGATTCCCGGCATCACCAGGGAAACTCCGGTGGGCCAGATCAAGTCCGTCGGCGTGATCGGCGCGGGCACCATGGGCGGCGGCATCGCCATGAACTTCCTGAACGTCGGTCTTCCCGTGACCATTGTGGAAACGCAGCAGGACGCACTTGACCGTGGCATAGCCACCATCCGCAAGAACTACGAGAACACTGCCAAGAAGGGCCGCATAACGCAGGACGACGTCGAAAAACGGATAGCCCTGCTGACCCCGACCCTCAGGATGGAAGACCTGAAGGACGCCGACCTGATCATCGAAGCCGTGTTCGAGAACATGGACGTCAAGAAGGACATCTTCGGCAAGCTCGACAAGGTTGCCAAGCCCGGCGCGATTCTGGCGAGCAACACCAGCACGCTGGACGTGAACGAGATCGCCGCCGTGACGAAGCGCCCCGAAAGCGTGATCGGGCTGCACTTTTTCAGCCCCGCTAACGTGATGAAGCTGCTGGAGATCGTGCGGGCCGACAAGACCAGTGAAACCGTGCTGGCGACCAGCCTCGACATGGCGAAGAAAATTGGCAAGGTCGGCGTGGTCGTGGGCGTGTGCAACGGCTTCGTGGGTAACCGCATGCTGGTGCCCTACCGCGATCAGGCGCAGTACATGGTGCTGCACGGCGCGAACCCGCAGGACGTGGACGCCGCCATGCACGCGCTCGGGATGCCCATGGGGCCGTTCGAGATGAGCGATATGGCGGGCCTGGACATCGGCTACGCCAGCCGCCGCGAGGCCGCCAAGAAGGCCGGAACCACCGTCGAATCTGACTGGAGCGACAAGCTGGTCGAAATGGGCCGCAAGGGTCAGAAGACTCAGGGCGGCATCTACGACTACCCCGATGGCCGTAAGCCCGTGCCCTCGCCCGTGACCGAGAAGATGATCAGCGACTACCGCGCCGAGAAAGGCGTGACGCCGCGCAAATTCGGGCAGGAAGAAGCCACCAAGCGCCTCGCCTACGGCCTGATGAACGAAGGCGCCAAGATTCTGGAAGAAGGCGTCGCGCTGCGCTCCAGCGACATCGACGTGATCTATGTCAACGGCTACGGCTTCCCGGCTTACCGCGGTGGCCCCATGCAGTACGCCAGCGAACAGGGCCTGAAGAACGTGGTGAAAGACCTCGAAAGCTACGGCGTGACGCCCGCGCCGCTGCTGAAGAAACTGGCCGACGAGGGCAAGACCTTCGCGCAGTACGACGCCGAGCGGGCTAAGGCCAGCAAGTAAGTTTAGTTAAGATAAGCAAGCAGGCGGGCCGCTTCCTCCGGGGGGCGGCCTGCTGACTTGAGAGTATTGGACGTAAGAATGTTTTGCGCTGTTAACCCTCGCCCCTTGCGGGACTTGTAAAGCTGCGCAGCAGAGAGGGTGCCGCGAAGCGGCGGGTGACTCGTAGAGCTGCTTGCAGAGGGGGCCACAAGGCAACTTCTTTTTGTCAAATCCTCTGCAAACAATGGTTCGGACAGTTTTATAACTCAGGACAGGGGAACTCTGGAGTAAGCCGTCTGGGACGCACTCCGCGCTACCCCCCTCCCAGCCTCCCCCGCAAGGGTGGAGGGGCTAAAAACCTCGCATTCATCGGGCAATGCATTTGCCGAAACTGCAATCGGGAGAGACTTTTCCACATCACTTAGCCCGCAAGGGGCGAGGGTCAAAAGAGCAACAGCTTTATGAATCCCGCTCTATAGAAACCACTTTTGTTGCCCGGCCCCGTCCCCCAACCCCACCCCAGGCCCGTTACTCGTCCTCATCCTCGTCGAGCAGCGGCAGGCGCACGCAGAAGGTTGCACCGCCGCCGGGCGTGTCGGACACGTCGATGCGGCCCCCGTGCGCGGTCACGACCTGCTGGGCGATGGTCAGGCCCAGGCCCGCCGACCCGGCTTCCTTGCCCCGGAAGAACTTGTCGAAAATCTTGGGCTTGATATGGTCGGGCACCCCCGGTCCCCGGTCAATCACACAGACCTCGACCTCGCCGGGGCGGTCGCCTACCTCGATCCTGACCTTGTCGGGGCTGCCTGCCACCCGAATGGCGTTGCTCACGAGGTTGGCGAACACCTGATTGAGCCGCCCCGGATCGCCCACGATTTCGATGCTCCTGGCCTTGACCTCCACGCCATAGTCGCGCCCGACCTGCTCCAGCAGCCGCCCCACATTCATAAAGTGCATCTCTACGCTCTGAACCAGTTCGCCGCGCGAAAGTTGCAGGAGGTCGTTGACCAGCCGGGTCATGTTCTCGGCGACGCGCTGCGCGTCCTGAATGACCTGCGAGCCGCCTGCTTCCCGGTCGGCGCGGCGCAGATAGCCCAGCAGCGAGGTGAGCGGTGTGCGCAGTTCGTGGCTGGTTTCGGCCAGGAAGGTTTTTTGCAGGTTCAGGGCTTCTTCGAGCTGTTTGGCCTGCACTTCCAGACGTTGGCTCTGGCGCTCGGCCACGCCGCGCAGCCGCTCGACCTCGGTCAGGCGGGCCTGTAAGGTCACGTTCAGTGCCCGGACCTCATGTTCGGCGCGTTCGCGCGACTCGCGGGCCTCGGCCTCGGCCAGAGCGCGGCGCACACTGGGCGCCAGCCGCTCCAGGCGCTGCTTGAGAATGTAGTCGGTCACGCCCTGGCGCAGCGTGTCCACGGCGACTTCCTCGCCCATGGCCCCGGTCACGATGATAAAGGGCAGGTTCGGATACAGCTCGTGCGCCGCCTTGAAGGCACTCAGGCCGTCGTAGCCGGGCAGCGAGAAATCGCTGAGAATCAGGTGCGGCGGGCTGCTCCGCAGGGCACCGAGAAACCCCTGCTCGTCTTCCACGCGCGTAATCTCGGCTTCCCAGGGCAGGTCGCTTTCCAGATTCAGGACCACCAGCTCGTGGTCGAGTTCGCTGTCTTCGAGGTGCAGAATGCGGATCTTCTCGCCTGGAGCGGGCAGGGTGGGCAGGGAAAGGACGGGTTCTATGGTCATGGTTCCTCCGGGCGAGCGCTCAGCGGCAGGGTGACCGAAAAGATCGCGCCCTCGCCCAGCACGGTTTCAGCCGATACCTGTCCGCCGTGGCGCAGCACGATGCGGCGCACGTTCGCCAGTCCTATACCGGTGCCGTCAAATTCCTCGTCACGGTGCAGGCGCTGAAACACTCCGAAGAGTTTATCCGCGTATTTGGGATCGAAGCCCACGCCGTTGTCTTGCACCTGGACTGTGACCTCCTGGCCGCGCACCACCCCACTGACCCGGATGTGGGCCTGCTTACGCGTTCGGGTGTACTTGAGCGCGTTGGACAGCAGGTTCTGAAAGACCAGATCAAGCAGGGTCGGGTCCCCTTTGATGGTGGGCAGTTCACCGAGTTCAAAGCTGACCTGGCGCTGCAAACGGTCGGGTTCCAGGTGATCCCAGGCGGTCTGAACCAGTGTCCCTAGCGCCACGGGCACAGTCCGGATCGGCATGCGGCCCATGCGTGAAAATTCAAGCAGGCTGTCGATCAAGACGTTCATGCGCGCCGCCGCCTCGGTGATGACGTTCAGGTAGCGGGTGCTCTTGGGACTCAGGGTGTCTGCGGCGTCCTTCCTGAGCAGGTCGCCGAAGCCCACCACGTGCCGCAGCGGTGTACGCAGGTCGTGGCTGACCGAGTAACTAAAGGCTTCGAGTTCCCTATTGGCCTCTTCCAGTTCGTTGGTGCGGCGCTGCACCCGCTCTTCCAGCGACTGATTGAGGGCCTGCAACTGATTTTGCGCGGCCTGGGCGCGGTCGCGCAGGGCGTCGTTGTCAAGGGCCGAGGCCAGGCGCTGGCTGAGTTCCCCAACCAGCTCATGGTCGCGGTCATGCAGTTCCTGCCGGTAAGCCAGCCCCAGCACCCCCCGCAGGCTACCGTCCAGCCCGATCAGCGGCACGCAGATGGCCCCCGACGCCTCGACCACATGCAGCAGCGGGTGCACCGGCACAACAACCGGTTCCTCGGTCTCGGCCACCTGCCGCACTATCTCGTAGACGGTCTCCTGAAGGTGCGGCAGAGACCATTTTTCGTTGACCTGCGACCTGACCAGCACCTGGTAGTCAGGCATGGTCCAGATGGTCGCGGCCACCATGAAGCGCTGGGTAATGAGTGAAAGGACCGATTCGTACTTGGCTGCTCGGGCGGCCAGCGGATCGTTGACGCGGTTGGTCAGTTCACTCGACACGTCGGCCAGCAGCCGCGAAGCGTTTTCGGCGTACACGCTGGCGTCAACGTCCGTACTGGTGCCGACCCACTCGATAATCTGGCCCCGGTTGTCCCGCACGGGCAGGCCACGTGTCACGAAGGTGCGGTAGACGCCGTCGGCTCCCAGCAGGCGGTGCTCGGCCTCGAAGTTGCGCCCGGCCTTCAGCGCCTGCTCCCAGCGCAACTGGTACTCGGCGCGGTCGCCCGGGTGTATGGTGGCGATCAGGCCCTGTGTGCTGCGCTCTGCCCCTACGTATTCCGCCCAGCGGCTGTTGAAATAGGTCGCTTCGCCCTTGGGGTTGGTAAGCCACACGATCTGCGGCATCCCCTCGATCACGCCCCGGTAGCGTTCCTCGTTGCGCTGGGCAAGGCGCTCGGCCAGCAGGCGGTCATGAATATCAGTGGCGCTGGCGACCCACTCGCTGGCCTGCCCGTCTGGCGTCAGGAGCGGCGCGACCCGGATTTCAAACCAGCGGTCGCGCAGTTTGGCCCCCTGCTTGTCCTTGCCCTCTCCGACGCGCAGCCGCACCTCGGAATACGACTGCGTCAGCATGCTGTAGGCGTTTTCCCACATCAGGGTGTACGTCGCCAGATCTTCTGGATTGACCCGCTGCCGCACGTGCTCCGGCCCCAGCCGGTGGCGGTGCTGGGCGTTGCGGTAGGTGACTTGCCCCGCCGGATCGCTGACCCACAGAATATGCGGAATTCCGTCGAGCACGTCGCGCGAACGGCGCTGTTCAGAGTGCAGCGCCTGCTCGGTCTGAACCCGTTCGGACACGTCACGAACCACTTCGAGCAGGCCCAGCAGTTCGCCCGACTGTCCCCGCACTTCGGTGCGCTGCGCCTCGCCCTGAAACTGGCTGCCGTCGCTGCGCTGGTACGGCGTGGTGATGGCCTGGAAGATTCGGCGGCTGTCCAGATTGCGGTCCACATGCAGCCCTGAAAGCGGTTGCCCGTCCAGTTGCCCGCGCCGGAAGCGGAACTGACGGTTCATGGCCCGGTTGACCATGCGGATGCTTCCGGCCTCGTCGGTAAAAGCCGCCGCGTCCTGCATCGATTGAAAGATGGCCTCGAATTCGGCGCGGGCCTGATCCTGCTGAATCTGGGCTTCTTGCAAGCTATCGTTGATCGCCTCGACCCGTTCACGGGCCTGAACCTGGGCCAGCATCACGCGGTAAGCCAAAAAGGCCACCCCCAGCCCCGCTAGCACCGTCATCAGCGGAACCCAGGTAAAGATGTCTTGCCCGAACTTTTCCGGCGCGGCGTAGTTGATAGTCCAGTTCAGTCCGCCCAGATTGAGCCGGTCGGTCTGGTGAAATCTGCCGCTGGGCACCGGGCCGTCGAGCAGGGGAGTGCCTCCCAGCAGCGTCTGCGATGAGATGCCGGGAATGCCGTAAACCGTGTCGAGTGATTGCAAAAACAGGTCGGCCCGCACGGCCAGATACATGAAGCCCTGAAGCTGTTCGGGCGAGTGCGAGTGGGCCAGCGCTGCCGGGCTGTCGTGCCAGATCGGCAGCAGCATCAGGAAGCCGGGGTAGTGCCTGCCCTGCGGGTCGGTCTGAACCAGCAGCACACGGGACGTGACCTGAAAGCTGTCTGCTCTGGCGGCGCGTTGGATGGCGGCCCGTCTGATGGGTTCAGACATCATGTCGTAGCCTAGGGCCGCCATATTGCTGCCATTGAGCGGCGAAATCAAGACGATAGGGCTGCGCATGGCTTGGCCGCTCTGCGCGGGAAAAATATGGTAGTTGGTCAGGCCCAGCGAGGCCACCAGGGTTTCCAGCGTCGCCTCGGAACCGCGTGGCAGCCAGGTGACGTAGCCCAGCGCCTGCACGTCGGAGTAACGCTCGCTGAGTTGCAGCGCCTGACTGAACTGCTGAAATTCAGTCGGGGTCACGTCTGCCGGATTGGCCAGCCAGAAGGCGCGGGTAGCCTGGAGCAGCTTGTCGAAGTCCAGAAGGCGCTGCTGCGTGGCCGTCGTGTGGGCGCTGACCTCGCGCTCGAAGCGCACCTGCTGCTGCTGCAACGTGAAATGCGAAATGATGGTTGACAGCGCCGCCGAGAGCAGCATGACCAGCAAAAGCACGGCCAGCGGCAGGCTCCGGCTCCAGCGCACGTGCCAGTGGCTGAAGCGCCCCAGCCTAGAGGTCACGCCTGTTCACCGACAGCCGCTTCACCGCCGAGCGCTTGCAAGAACACCCCAGCAGGAACCTGCGCCCCTGTCCAGGCTTCAAAAGCCAGCCGCGCCTGGTGGGCCAGCATTCCCAAACCGTTTTCGGCCCGCAGCCCGGCGGCGCGGGCGTCGCGTATCAGGCGGGTTGGGGCGGGCTTGTACACCATGTCGTACACGGCTGTACCCGCCAGCTGTCCGAAGTCGAACTCCGGCAGGGGGGTCTCCCACGGCGCGTCTAGTCCAGCGCTGCTGCTGTTGATAACGAGGCTGATGTCGGCCCAGGGCACTTCTGGCAGCCGTGCGGCGCGCGCTCCGGCAAAGGCCCCGGCCAACCGTCTGGCGTTGTCGGGCGTGCGGTTGACGATATACACCGACCTGCCTTGCTGGGTGGCGGCGTACACAGCGGCCCGCGCCGCGCCCCCCGCCCCCAGAATCAGCACGCTGCCACTGCGGGCCAGCATGTCGTGTGCGTTCAAGGCCGCCAGTAGGCCGGGGGCGTCGGTGTTGTCGCCGATCAGCCGCCCCGCACGGTTAATGACCGTATTGACCGCGCCGATGGCCCGCGCTGCCGGAGTCAAGTCGTCGAGCAGCGGCAAAACCGTTTCCTTGTGGGGCAGGCTCAGGTTGGCACCCAGGACATCCGGCGCACGCAGGCGGGCCACCCGGTCGGCAAGCTCGGCTGGCGTCACCCGCACCGCCTCGTAGTCGCCACGCAGACCAGCCGCAGCAAAGGCGGCGCGGTGCATCAGGGGCGAAAGCGAATGCGCGGCGGGGTCGGCATACAGGTAGGTGCGGTAAGCCGCCGGAACGTCAGTGGAACTCACGCATTCCAGTCTAGAGCAGCTTGCACCATTACGCCATTTGTGGCCCGCCACCACGAACGGCTTTCTGGGCAGAGCGGCGGCTGTACAGCGCCTGCCCGCCCGGTCTAAAAAGCCATAACCATAAGCGACGTGGTCTTTCTATGGCTCTGAAGAGTGTGATACGGAATTAAAAACTCGCACACATCACGATTTCTTTTTGGCTCATACCGGGTTTCGGGGAGCTGAGGTCAGAAGCAGGGAAAGTAGCGGGCCGAGAAGAGATTGACCTCGCAGACGCAAGTTATGCATGACCTGGAAGAAGCCGAGGTAGAGCGGTAACCAGCGTTGCGAAATTCCGCGATGGGGATGAAGCCAGGAGCGGAGTAGACTCCAGAGGCCCTCGATGGTGTTGACATGAACTTCATTGATGCCGTCTCCATCGTCATCTCGGGCATATTCACCGTCACCGTGGTTCACGGTGACATGTCCATATCCCCACTCGGTCAGACGATTGTCAATGGCGTATTCATCGGTATTGAGCAAAGCACCTTTGGAAATGCCTGCAATGATGAGGGGTTGAATGGTGCGCTGCTGGACGTTGTCGCAGAGGTGAAGCACGAGCTTGCCCCCACGCTCAATCATGCCCAGCACAGGTGGTTTATCAGACGCGGCAGTGCCGCGTCCTCGTTTGGCTTTCAGCCGCCGTTTTCTTGCAACCCGTCCGTTTTTTTGACGAGTTCGGACTGACCCTTGTGTCCAGCAACGATGTAGACCTCATCAATTTCAAAGGTCCCAGCGAGCTGTGGCGTAGTACTGCGTTCAACCCCATCCTGTCTCAGGATACGAGTCATGTCCTGTACGTCGTTTTCGTTCAAGCCCAGCTCCTGGGCAATCTGGCGATGACTGAGGTTGAGGCCCATGAGGTACAAGCATCCAACCCACTGACGTAAAGGCTGATGGTGTCCAGCAAAGACCGTCCCCGTCAGGTCATCAAACTTTCGCTGACAGTGCAGACAGCGATATCGCTGTCTGCATCGTTGTGTCTCATCGCGGCCCTGTTTGGTGATGTAAGGGTTGCCGCAATGCGGGCACTGTATACCGTCGGGCCAACGCAATTCCCGCACGACTGAAAAGCATTTTTCGTCGTCCAGCAAACGAATCAGATTCAGCACAAGATTCATTTTACCGGACGCTTTTTAGCTCCCCGGAATCCGTGAAGAGCCTTTGCAAAATGCTGTAAGCCCACGCAAAACAAAAACCCGACCGGACTCTTTATGCTGGGCTGGTGACTTTTACACCTGAGTATCCAGTCGTGCGCCGTCCGGTCTACGGGCAGCGCGGTATGGTGGCGACCAGTCAGCCGCTGGCGGCCCAGGCGGGCCTGAGCATCCTCCAGGCGGGCGGCAACGCGGTAGACGCGGCCATTGCCACTGCCGCCACCCTGACGGTGGTCGAACCGACCAGCAACGGCCTCGGCGGCGACAACTTCGCGCTGGTGTGGGCGGGCGGGGAATTGCACGGCCTGAACGCCAGCGGCGCGGCCCCGGCAGCCCTGAATCTGGACGTGCTGGGAGGCAAAGAGATGCCCAAGTACGGCTGGACCCCCGTGACGGTGCCCGGCGCAGTGCGCGGCTGGGCCGACCTGCACGCCCGTTTTGGCCGCCTGGACTTTGCCGAGGTACTGGCCCCGGCCATCCGTTACGCGCGGGAAGGCTTTCCGCTGTCGCCCGTGCTGGCGACCAACTGGGCGCGGGCCACTGAGGTTTACCGGGGCCTGCACCTGCCCATCCTGGAAGAGTGGTTCCGGGTCTTTGCGCCAGAAGGATTTACGCCGCGTCCGGGGGCGCTGTGGCGCAGCGAAGGCCACGCCCGCACGCTCGAAGCGATTGCCGCAAGCTCTGGCACAGCCTTTTACGAAGGTGAACTGGCCGCCCGCATAGACGCCCACGCGCGGGCCACCGGGGGGCTGCTACGGGCCAGCGACCTCGCCGCGCACCGGTCCGAGTGGGTCACACCGATCTGGACCGAGTTTGACGGCCACCGCGTCTACGAGATTCCGCCCAACGGCCAGGGCATCGCCGCGCTGGTCGCACTGAACGTACTTTCCGGCCTGGAACTGCCTGAGCGCCGCGACGACCCGGACGGGCTGCACCTTCAGATCGAGGCCATGAAACGCGGCTTTCACGACGCGCACACCTACGTCGGGGACCCGCGCCATGTGGCGGTGGATGTCGAGCATCTGCTCTCGGCCCGGAACGCGCAGGCCCACCGCGAACACCTCTCGGAGCGGGCCCACGACCCGGCGACCCGCGCCCCCAGCACAGGCGGCACGGTCTACCTCGCCACCGCCGACGCCGAGGGCCAGATGGTCAGCCTGATCCAGAGCAACTACATGGGCTTCGGCAGCGGCGTGGTGGTGCCGGGCACCGGAATCGCGCTGCACAACCGGGGCCATAACTTTCACCTCGACCCGGCGCACCCCAACGCGCTTGGGCCGGGCAAGCGGCCCTACCACACGATCATCCCCGGCTTTCTGGGTAAGGCCGACGGCACCCCGGTGGGGCCGTTCGGGGTCATGGGGGGCTTCATGCAGCCGCAGGGACAGGTGCAGGTAGTGCTGAACACCGTGCGCTACGGCATGAACCCGCAGCAGGCGCTCGACGCCCCGCGCTGGCAGTGGCTCAGCGGCAAAAAGGTTGAGGTGGAGGCCACGCTGGGCGCAGACCTGGCCCGTCAGCTCGCCGCACGCGGCCACGAAATCGTGGTGCAACTCGACGCGGGCAGCTTCGGCCGGGGCCAGATGATCCACCGCGACCCGGTGAGCGGCGTGCTGGAAGGCGGGACGGAGAGCCGGACGGATGGGCATATCGCCGTGTGGTGAGGGGCGTGTGGCGCGTGGCTTGTGGCTTGTGGAAAAAGACAGCTTTAGCTCAAGCATTGGCTGAAGCCTCTACAGGCCACGTGCCACGTGCCACATGCCACACGCCTTCCTGTTATCTTCCCACCATGTCTCACCCCGAATTCGTCGGCCTCGTCAACATGCTCCAGGCCACCGCCGAGGCCGCGCTGGGCGACCTGAACGCCGCCAGTGCCCGCGCTGCCCGCGACGGCCTGCTGCTCGACCAGAGCCGCGCCCGCCAAACCGCCGAGAGCAGCCTGAAACTGCTGACCATGCTGGCCGAGAAGACCCGTGGCAACCTCGACTTTACCGAGGCCGACCTGCTGAGCGGGGCCGTGACCAGCCTGCGCGAACGCCTGGCCGCCACACCAGCCAGCAACACCGAACTCCCGATGGCCGATAACTGAGATGCGGGGCAACTGAGATGGGAGCCAACTGAGATGCGGGCCGTAGTGCAGCGGGTCACCCGCGCCACCTGCCATGTTGGAGGCGAACTGACCGGGGAAACCGGCCCCGGTTTTCTGGTGCTGCTGGGCGTCGCGCCGGAAGACACCCCAGAAACGGCGCGGCAGCTTGCCGCCAAGATCGCCAAGTTGCGGGTATTCAACGACGACGCGGGTAAGATGAACCGTAGCGTGCAGGACCTCGGCGGCGGGGTGCTGAGCATCAGTCAGTTCACGCTGTTTGCCGACACCAGCCGGGGCAACCGCCCGAGCTTTATCGCCGCCGCACCGCCCGAGCAGGCCAGAGCGCTGTACGGCGAGTTCAATACGGCGCTGCGGGCGCTGGGATTGCCCGTCGGGGAGGGCCGTTTCGGGGAACATATGGTCATCGACCTGACCAACGACGGGCCGGTGACGATTACGCTCGACACCGGGGTGCAAGCATAGTCCGAAGTCCGCCTGAGACGCTCAGAAGAGTCTGCCAGCGGCGCGGCGCATTTCTCACCTGTAGCCCGTATCTTGTCGGACATGAACCGCAGAATGTTCCTGCTTGCCGCCGCGCTGCTGACGGGCGTCGCTGGCGCCTACACCGTACAAAAGGGCGATACGCTTTACTCGGTTGCCAGCGCCAACGGCATAACCGTAGACGAACTGCGCCGCCTGAATAATCTCCAGGACAACACCATCAGCCTGGGCCAGGTGCTGCGGCTCAGCGGAACCCCCGCTGAAGCTGCCGCGCCCGCCGCTCCGGTTTCCGCTGCCAGCCCCAAAAACGAGAAGGCGGGCAGTGCTAGCGCCAGTCCCATCAGCACAGTGAATACCGGCCTGCCCGCTGCCAAACTGCCCGACGCCCTGTCTCCCGAACAACTGGTCCCGACCCCGCCCGGCACCCACATCGAGGGCGTGGACATCAGCGTGGCAAACACCCGGCTGGTTATGGGCGACGCCTTTGTCATGCGGCTCTCGGGCCCCAGGGCAGGCGACGTGACGGTCAGTTTTCCCAGCGAACTGGGCGAAAACGTGCGCCGCCCCAACGAGATTCTTAGACCCGTGGGCGCGGCGGGCGAGTACCGCATCCTGGGCCGCGTGGTGCTGGGCAAGACGACCCCGGTGGTCTATCAGGTGAAACTGGGCGATCAACTGGTGCGCGGGCAGATTCCGGTCGCCAACCTTGACCAGCCTATTCAGCACCTCAACCTGCCGCCCAAAATCGGTGGCCTGCTGAAAGACCCAGGCCGCGCCGCCGAGGAAAAGACCGTCGAGAACGTCTATGAGCTGCGGACGCCCCAGGTCTGGAGCAAGCCTTTCGCCCCGGCGCTGAACACCAGAGCGGTAAGCAGTAGCTTTGGGCAGCCGCGCACCTATGTGGCGGGGGGGCCGGTGAACTACCACTACGGCCTGGACTACCCCGCGCCCGTGGGCACCGCTGTCTACGCGGTCAACGACGGCACGGTGGTTATCGCCAGCAAGTTCCCGGTGCGCGGCAATCTGGTCGCCATCGATCATGGCAACGGAGTCATCAGCATGTATTTCCACCAGAGCAAACTGCTGGTCAAGGTGGGCGACCGGGTCGTGCGCGGGCAGAAGGTCGGGCTGGTCGGCACCACGGGCCTTAGCGCCGGGCCACATCTGCACCTGGAAATGAGGGTACGGGGAGAAGGGACGAATCCTCAGGACTGGATTGGGCGGATCTGGCCTCGGTGAGTTGGTGGGGGTTTTGCGTCTATGCCCCACCCCCCAGCCCCCTACCCCAGAGGGGCAGGGGGAGCGGCGCTCCGCTGGGGAGGTGGATGCTGTTGCAGGCGACGGGCAAACGTGGAAGATGCGACCGGCGGGGTCTTGGAGACGAAATGTCTGGTCACGGTTCCTAGGCCCGCGCCCTTCGGGCACGACGGCCCTCGTTGCTCTAGGTGGTGGCGCAGTAGGTGGGAAGAGGAACAAAGGTTCAGTTCTAAGTGCCTATTCGGAAAGTAATGATTAAGAATAGGATTTCGTTGTTGACGACGTGGTTTTCTCCCTCTCCCCCCTTGTGGGGGAGATGTCCCGCAGGGACAGAGGGGGGAATTGGGGCAGTGCAGCTCCCTCGCGTGTCGAACTTTGCATTTACCCTGCCCTGCTGAACCGCCATTCGTCTGACCTAACCTGCCGCGCTAGGCTGAGGCAGATGCCTGAACTGCCGACGCTGGAAGAACTCAATTCACGTGGTCAGGGGTTTTTGCCCGGCCTGATCGGGGTCAAGTTTATCCATGTCGAAACGGACGGTAAAAGTGGCCTGATTCGCAGTGAACTGACTGTGCGCCCGGAATTGCGTGCGCCCAACGGCTTTTTGCACGCGGCCTCGGTGATCGCGCTGGCCGATACGTCATGCGGATACGGCACGCGGCTGCTGCTGCCGGAGGGCGCGAACTTCACAACTATCGAACTTAAGAGCAACCACTTGGGCACCGCCCGCGAGGGCACCATCACCTGCGAGGCCCGCAGCGTCCACGCCGGGCGCACCACGCAGGTCTGGGACGCCGAGGTACGCAGTCCCGAGGGCAAGCTCATGGCGCTGTTCCGCTGCACCCAGGCGGTGCTGTACCCCAAAGGCTGAGTGGGCAGGCCGCGTTAGACTGACAGGCATGACCGAATCTGCCCCCTTGCACCCTGAGCGCCTGCAACCCGGCCAGGCCTTTCCCGAGTTCTCACTGCCCGACGCCGGGGGCAAGACGCATAGGCTAAGCGATTACGCCGGAAAATACGTCGTGCTGTACGTGTACCCCAAAGACGACACCCCCGGCTGCACCAAGGAAGCCTGCGATTTCCGCGACAACGCGCTGCTTAAGTCGCGCGGCGCGGCGATTCTGGGCGTCAGTGCCGACGACGCCGAGAGCCACAGCAAATTTGCCGAGAAGTTCAGCCTGCCTTTTCCGCTGCTCAGCGACTACGGCGCCGAGTTCCTAAAAAGCATCGGGAGCTGGGGCGAAAAGAACCTGTACGGCAAGGTCACGCAGGGCATCAAGCGCCAGACTTTCCTGATTGACCCGGAAGGTAAACTGGTCAAGTCGTGGCTGGCCGTGCAGGTCGAGGGCCACGCCGACGCCGTCGCCAAGGCTCTTGAGCAGGATCAGGCCAAGTGAACGGTCTCGAAGCCCTGAAAAAAGAAGCCGCGCTGCGGGCCGTGGGGCTGGTCAACAGTGGCGACCGCGTGGGCCTGGGCACCGGCAGCACCGCCAAGTACGCCATCGAGGAACTCGGGCGCAAGGTCGCGGCGGGCGAACTGACCGGCATCGTCGGGGTGGCGACCAGTGAGGCCAGCGAGCAACTGGCCCGCGAGGTGGGAATCAAGACCGAGCCGCTCGACCCGCGACCCTTCGACATCGCCATCGACGGGGCCGACGAGATCGCGCCGAACCTCGACCTTATCAAGGGGCTGGGCGGCGCTCTGGTGCGCGAGAAGATGACCGAGGTGCAGGCCAGGCGTCTTATCATCATCGCCGACCACACCAAGATCGTGACCCGGCTGGGCGAAAAGGCCCCGCTGCCCATCGAAATCTTGCCTTTCGGCTTTCTGAGCACGGTCGAGCGTCTGCGCGAGTTTTTGCCCGGTGGCCGTCTGCGTCAGCCCGGCGCACAGCCCTACGTAACCGATAACGGCCACTACATCTACGACGCGCAGTTGCCCGAACAGTTTGACCCACACGCGCTGGAACGCCGCATCAAGGGCACGCTGGGCGTGGTGGACACCGGGCTGTTCCTGGGCATGGCCGAACGGGCCTTTGTCGCTGCGCCTGGCGGAGTGCGGGAACTGGTGCGGTAATGCCAGACAGCCTTTTCGTCGCCCTGCTGCTGTTCGGAACACAGGTGGGCGACAAAAGCGCCAGCTACAGTGAAGAATTCTGGCTGGTGCAGGCCGCAGACCTGAACGGGGCGCAGCACACCGCCGAGCGCCGGGGCCGCGAACAGGAAACGCGCTACGACAACGCGGCGGGCGAAACCGTAGAAGTACGATTTTTGCGCGTCGTGGACGTGCAAGCTTACCTGTTTTCGCCGGAAGAAGGGCCAATTTATACCCGCTCGTTTGGCGACCTCGCGGCTTACCGGGAAGTGTCCAGCCTGCGCGGGCCGCTGGAACATGACCTGACCCGCGCTGCCGACCTGCCCGCGCTGGCCGGGGCTTTGCGAGACCTGTTCGGCGCGTGCCTGGGCAGGGAATCGAAATTGACCGTTCACCTCGAACCGGGCGGCCTGGGCTTCGAGTGGGCGGGGCGACCCTTTGGCAGTTCGGGCGTGGTGGGGATGCAACAGGGCAGCGTCGCCAGCGTCAGCCTGTCTACCGCGCATGACGTGGTGCTGGAGGGGCTGGGTGAGGACGGCCAGCATCCGGGGCCGCTCGCCGAGGCCCGCTGTGAGGCCCTGGCCGACGCGCGGGGGTGGCGTCTGCGCCTCCTTTTCCCGGATGGGCAGGTCAGGGAAGCCCTCTGGTCTCAGCCCTCGCAACCAGATTAACCGTGGCCTAGCCCCACGCCCTCATACTCAAAAACTGGAGGCCCACAATGAAAAAACTTATCCTCACAGCGGCGCTTGCGACCAGCGCTTCAGCCCTTGCCGGGGGGACGGGTGCGCCCGTCAGCCGCCCGGCTGCTGCACCAACTTCTGCGCCGGTTTCTTTGCAGTTCGACGCCGCCAGATACACGGCGGGCCGCACGACCGTGGACGGCAAGACCTACAACTACCGCGCCTACAAGGTCGTTTATGTGCAGCGCCCGGTAGACACCACCTACCAGAGCATGAACATCTACATTCCCGAAGCCTACTTCCAGGGGCAGAAAGTGGGCCGCTACGACGCCCGGACCGCGCCGATCTTCTTGCCCAATCAGGTCGGCGGCTACATGCCCGGCGAACCGGGCGACCTCACCAAGCCCGGCATGGGCGGCGGCACTGGCCCTAGCGCCATGCAGGTGGCCCTCTCGCGCGGCTACGTGGTCGCTTCGCCCGGCGCACGCGGACGCACCAATAAGGCCGCCGATGGCACCTTTTACGGCAAGGCCCCGGCGGCGATTGTCGATCTCAAGGCGGCGGTGGCGTACTTGCACTACAACGACACCCGGATGCCCGGACGCGCCGACCGCATCATCTCGAACGGCACCAGCGCGGGCGGCGCACTCTCGGCCCTGCTGGGAGCCAGCGGCGACAACGCCGATTACGCGCCGTACCTGAAGGCGCTGGGCGCGGCCCCGGCCAGCAGCGCCATTTTCGCCGTGTCGGCCTACTGCCCGATCACCGATCTGGACCACGCCGACGCCGCCTACGAGTGGGAGTTCGGCAGCGTCAGCGACTATCAGAAGCTGGAAATCACGCGGGATACCAGTTACCAGATTCAGCGCAAGACCGTTTCCGGCACGCTCACCGCCACCGAAAAAACCGTTTCCGCCGCCCTCAAACCGCTGTTCACGCCTTATCTGAACAGCCTGGGACTTCAACAGGACGGGCAGGCGTTGACCCTGGACGCGCAGGGCAACGGCACGTTCAAGACTTACCTGGCCTCTCTGATCCGGCAGTCGGCACAAAAGGCGCTGGACGGGGGCACCGACCTTTCGAATATCAGTTATCTGAGCGTAAGCAGTGGCAAGGTCGGCGCGGTGGATTTCGACGCCTACATCAAGAGCACAGGCCGCATGAAGACCCCGCCCGCCTTCGACGGCCTGAGCTACGAGAACGGCGAGAATCAGCTGTTCGGCACGGCCACCGTGGACAACCGGCACTTCACCGCGTTTGGCATGGAACATTCCAAAGTCGCGGGCAGCCTGGCCGACCCGCACACCGTCAAAATGATGAATCCGCTGAACTATATCGCGGCCAGCGGCACCCGGACGGCCCCGCACTGGCGTATCCGCGCCGGAACCGCCGACAAGGATACCTCGCACGCGGTTTCCGCGATCCTGGCGACACGCCTGCAAAACCGGGGCTACGACGTGAACTACTGGCTGCCCTGGAACGTGCCTCACAGCGGCGACTACGATCTGCCGGAGCTGTTCGACTGGATAGACGGCGTCGTCAAGTCGTGATGGCACAGTCGTAAAACAGCGCTCGGGGGCGGTTTTTCTGGTGCCGCCCGCCCTGTTCCGGCCCGCCGGATTTCTTCGCGGGGCTGGAAGCTGTCAGCGGAGTTCGAGCGCCGCCGCCTGCCCGGCCAGTGCCGCTGGATCGCGGGTAGGCAACTGACAGGCGCGGTTCACGCACACATACGCCTGCCCGCCGCCGGGACGGCCTTCCAGCACCGGCAGGTCGCCGCCTTCCGGGGCCGGAGCCAGCGCCGTGAAGGGCAGAAAATGCCCGGCCAGCGCCCGTTCCAGCGGTTCGCGCTCGGCGGGCGTGCCGATAATGGCAATTTCGGTGTGCGGGGCGAGCAAAAATGCGGCGGCCTGCCACATGCCCCCGAAGCCCCCGGCGGCGGCCAGCATGTCCCCTGAAAAGGTATCGATAACGCGCCGGGCAATGGTTTCTGCCTGCTCGTCGGCGAAGTAGCGACTGACCCACAGCGCCAGCAAAGTCGCGGCGGCATTGTCGCTGATGACCGCCGAGTCGAAGGCCTGCGCCTGCCGCGTCAGCAGCGTTTCGGCCTGCCCGCCGGAGGAATAGAACACGCCCGCCGTTTCGTCCCAGAAGTCGCGGCGCACCGCCTCCCACAGCTCCCGCGCCCAGTGCAGGTGCTCCAGGTCGCCGCCCGCCTGATACAGCGCGACCAGCCCCAGGCCGTAGATCGCGTGGTCTTCCAGCAGCCCGGTGACCCTGGCCTGACCACCCTTGAAGGTGTGGCGCATCGTACCGTCCGGCAGGCGCAGTTCGCGGCGCACGAAGTCGGCGTTGCGCCGGGCCACGTCCAGATAGTGTGCCCCCCCCAGAATCCGCGCGGCGTCGGCAAAAGCAGCCAGGGCCAGCCCGTTCCAGGAGGTCAGCACCTTGTCGTCAGTGCCGGGCTGCGGGCGCTGCTGGCGGGCGGCAAAGAGAATGGCTCTGGCCCGCTCCAGGCGCTCCGGCACGTCGTCGCCCAGGTCGCGCTTCAGTACGTTCAGGGGCGTCGGCGTGTGCAGCACATTCCGCTTGCCGTATTCGGGCTGATGCGGGTCGAGAAAGTTGCCCTCGTCGGTGACGCCGAAGTACCGCAGAACGAGGTCGGTGTCTGCTTCCAGGCCCGCCCCCGCCAGCACAGCGAGGATTTCGGCGGGCGTCCAGGTAAAGGTCAGGCCCTCCACGCCGCCGTGTTCGGTGTGGGTGTCGGCGTCCTGCGCGGAGTAAAAACCGCCGTCGGGGGAAAGCATCTCGCGTTCGAGGTAAGCCAGCGTGGCGCGAGCCAGCTCAGCGTACTCGGCGTTCCCGGTCAGCTGATAGGCGTGCAGCAGCACCCGCACCAGCTGGGCATTGTCGTACAGCATCTTCTCGAAGTGGGGCACCAGCCACTGCGCGTCGACGCTGTACCGGTGAAACCCGCCGCCCAGCTGGTCGTAAATGCCGCCTGCCGCCATCTTGCCCAGGGTGTGCAGCGCCATGTCGCGCCCGTCAGGCTGGGTCAGCAAAAAGTCCAGCGTGGTCGGCGCAGGAAACTTGGGAGCGCGGCCAAAACCGCCGAGCTGATCGTCGTATACCTGCCAGAGGTGTTGCACAGCGCGGTTCAGGGCCTCGGCGGGCAGGGCGCGGCTGGCGCGGGGCTGGCTGGCCTCCCGGATATGCTCGGTAAGCGCCTGGGCATTGCCGAGGGCCTGCTCGCGCCCCGTTTGCCAGGTATTCGAGATACTGCTCAATACGCGCATAAAACTGGGCGTTCCCATTCCCTCACGCGGCGGAAAATAGGTTCCGGCGTAAAACGGTTCGGCGTCGGGGGTCAGGAACACGGTCATCGGCCAGCCGCCCTGCCCGGTCAGCGCCTGGGTCGCGGCCATGTACACCGCGTCCACGTCGGGCCTTTCCTCGCGGTCCACCTTGACGTTCACGAAATGCTGGTTCATGAACTGCGCGGTTGGCCCGTCCTCGAAAGACTCGTGAGCCATTACGTGGCACCAGTGGCAGGTGCTGTAGCCCACTGACAGCAGCACCGGCACATCGCGCCGCCGCGCCTCAGCAAAAGCGTCCGGCGACCAGGGCCACCAGTCGACTGGGTTGTCGGCGTGTTGCAGCAGGTACGGGCTGGATTCGGCGGCCAGGCGGTTGGGCATGGGGCCAGGGTAGCGCAGGGCTCAGGCTGCGGCCCGTGTTCGGCAGCACGGTACACTCTGCGTATGCACAAAATTGGCCTGGCGCTGTGCCTGGGACTGTCGGTGACGGCTTGCCGTACGCTGGAGCCCGCGGCGAGGGGAGCGGAAACGGAGACGACCGTACCGGCTGCGGAAACGTTGCTCCCTGCCGAATTCGATCTGCCTGCGCCGAATCCTGCCCCAAAAACTCTCTCCGAGGCGTTGGCACACCTGCCCTTTCAGCCTGAACTTCAGAGCGATCATGTGCTGGGCGGTTCGGGGACTGTGACAGCGCAGCAGATTATCCAGGCGGCGGCCAGAGTCGGCGTGGAGTTGCGACCGGAAGAAGTCCGGATTCAGGGCGCTCCAGCTGTGCCAACGCGCCAGCCCGCAGAGTTCGGCTTCCGTGCGGTCGTCAGTGCTCCCCAGACAGCTCAGAGCGGACAGCCCTACCGTTATGATGTGCAGCTCTTCAATACCACCGACCGCCAGCGGGATTTCATTTACGGGGCGGCTACACTGGAACTGGTCATCAGCAAGAACGGTCAGCCGTTACGCTGGGCCAACGGCATGGTGACTATCGCTATCGGTTATGAACTGCACTGCCCGGCCCAGCAACTCTGTCAGGGCGATCTGAGTGGTCAGGTTTCCCTGAACCGCTTCAACCCCCGGCTCAAGCTGCCACCCGGGCAGTACGATGTCACCTTTTTCCTGACGGGTCTGGGCGCTCCGTATGCTTCTCCCAGCCATGAAGGGATTCCGCCTCTGCTGCTCTCCAGAACCAGCCTCACGGTAACGCCAGCAAATTGAATCCGGAATGTGCCGAACAAGATCAGTTCATGCCGCCATGATTACGCCCCTGTTCACTCCCTGGAGGAATACCATGCAGAACCGTCTTTTTCCCGCGCTTATCGCCGCTGCTCTGAGCCTCTCGGCCTGCACCACCCTGCAAAAGGCCCCGGCAGCCACCGCCCAGCTGGTCGATTCTTCCGGCGCGGCCAGAGGCACGGCCACCTTCAGCCCTGAAGCCGCGGGCACCCGCGTGCAGGTCAGGGTCAGCGGCCTGAGTGCCGGAATGCACGGCATGCACATTCACGCGAACCCGACCTGCACCAACACCACCGACGCGGAAGGCAAAGTCACCGTGTTCGGCGGCGCGGGCGGCCACTTCGACCCGGCGGGAGCAGGCCATCACGGTTCGCCGGAAAGCGACAACAGCCAGGGGCACGGCGGCGACCTGCCCATGCTGATGGTCAACGACGACGGCACGGCGACCGCCAGTTTCCTGACCGCCAAGATCAGCCTCAGCGGCGCGAACAGCGTGATCGGGCACAGCATCATCATTCACGCGGCCTCCGACGACTACCACACCGACCCCAGCGGCAACAGCGGCGCACGCGAACGCTGCGGCGTCATTCGCGGGTCCTGATTCCGCAGCGTCAGGGAGCCGCTTTCAGGCGCACGCCCTCACGCTCCAGCCCGGCCCGCAGCGCTTTCATGAATGCGGGGCCGGGATCGATTTTGATGGTGAAATAACTCCGGTCGCGCTCCTCCCACAGCGGCGATCCCCGAAACGCGCCGTATTCGTAGTGTCCGATCAGGTACTGCACTGGGTATTTGTGCGCCAGATACTACACCAGCCGGATATTGGCCGCCAGTTGCGCCGCCGTGAGGTTGCCCGAACCGACATTCTCGACACCGATGGCAGCGCGGTTCAGCCCGATGGTATGCCGCGCCATGACCGTTTCGGGCAGCAGCTGATAAATGGTGCCGTCACGGTCCACCACGAACTGAGACCCGGTATTCAGCTTTCCGCCCGCCTGAATGTCGCCGCGCCCCGTCAGCACATCGGGCGTAAAAGCGGCCAGGGTGGACGCCAGCGAATTGATAGCCGTCCAGTGAATGACGATCATCTGCGGAACGATGTCGGTGGTGGTCGCTGCCGGGTCGTAATGCTGGTGAATGTAGTCCAGCATCAGCTTCTGGCGCAGCGGCGTGACGGCAATCAGGTGGCTGGTGTCCAGAGGGGGTGGAGCGACCGACGACGACGCAGGCGCGGCCAGAGCCAGGGCAGAGGCCAGGGCCAGCAGCGAGAGAAAGTGGCGCATATACCGTCAGAGTAGAGCAGGAGGACGACGGACAAGGATTCTGTGTTTTATACGGGCCTGACACGGTTCCAGGCTTTACTCTACTTCCGACAGACCGGCCTCACGGAAACGGCGTTTTGCGCTCCAGGCGATAGACCCTAAAGTCGTCATGAAAGCGACCGACCCCTGTGCAACTGGCTGTCAGCATCAGATGTCGGTCTGCTTTACGCCACACGCGCAACTCGATGAAACTCGTGCCCAGGCCCAGCGGCGGCTTTTCCACGATGGTTTCGGTCTGATAGGTCGCCGTGTCTGTGCTGGCGGGCACCTGGCGCTGCAAATCGCCGACACAAAGCTGCTGTTTGACTCCGTCGGTCATGGGTGGCGGCGAGTGGCGCTGGACATACTGCGACAGAAAGAAGAACAACACCGCCAGCAGTCCAGCCAGAGGCCAGAAATAGGCGCGCGTCGGGTCGTTACCGTTGACCTGGGCCACGTCCCCAGTTTACTCAGTCGCGCACGAATCGCCTGAACACATGGCGGCGAATCAGCTGGCCTTACCCACCGATGATGTTCAGCGGCCCCTCATCCGCTGTCGGAACCTCGAAGTGGTCAAAATACTGCGCGGCCAGCTCGTCGGATAAAACGACGTCGTCGGGGTGACTAGCCCGCCTCTGGTGCAGTCGCTGAAGCACCGTTTCGCGGTCTGTCGCCAGATAAATTGTTTCAGGAATTACGCCACTCGGGGCCAGCAGGGCGCGGTACTGGTCGCGCGTCTGCCGCGAGTGGAACGAGAAATCCAGCAACACGTCCTGCCTCCCGGCAACCAGCTCCAGCAACCGCGTCTGCAATTCGTGGGCAATTTCGGCGTGGACTTCGGGCGCAAGGGGCATCGTCATCATTCCACGCTCCCAGGCAGCCACATCAAAGGAAAGCCGGGTCATCCCCTGCGCTTCCAGTTGCCGGGCATAGGTGGATTTCCCTGACCCGGCGGGGCCGCACATGAAGATGACCCGGCTCATGCTGATGATTTTACGTCACTGCCGTATTCGCTGCCGCGCGGCCTGCGCCTGGGCCAGCTGCCAGAAACCGTGTTCCAGCGCGGCCAGATCAGCGCCCCCGGCACCGGGCTGGCGGTAATCGGTGGTTTCCAGGCGGGCCAGCAGCGAGAGGCGGCCACGTCTGCTGGCAGCGTCGTAAACGGCTATTTCACTGGCCTGCGCCGCCGCCGTCACTAACGCGCCGTAGGTCCGGGCCAGTTCCTGCAGGTCGCGTACAGTGGCGGCGTACACCCAGGGGCCATATTCGCCCAGTAGGGCCAGCAAGCCGCGCCACTCACTGTGCAGCACAGCGTTTAGGATCTCGCCAGGGGGAGTGTCGGCGGGCAGCCACGGACGCGCCGCCAGCAGGTCGGCGGCCAGCCACACCTCGCCCGCCAGTTCTCTGCCGCACTGGGTCGCCTGCGAGGGTGAGGCCACATCCCGGATGTCGCTCAGGTGTGCCAGCCGCGCCCGTCCCTGGGCCGAGAGCCTGACGCCGCGGGGCACAGGGACTCCCAGTGCAGCCCAGTCGGCTGGTGTAGGGGCGGGGGTGCCGGAACACATGGACAGAGTTTAGGCCCGCGCCGCCCGGTGTGCCGCGCCAGCGACCAGAGGACCTATGCTGTGGGAGATGTACCGCGAACTGCTCAAGCCCCTGCTTTTTCGCCTCGACGCCGAGGATGCCCACCACCTGACGATCAGTGCGCTGCACCTGGCCTCGCGCGTTCCGGCGTGGCCGGGAGCGGCCCGCACGGTCACGGCCCCCAGCGACCCG
>JAGLBK010000109.1 GCA_018260275.1 Deinococcus sp. | reverse complement strand
CGCCTTCTGGCTTACTCAACGTCCAGGGGAATCGAGTTTGCGCTGCTGCCGACAGTACTTCCCCTCTCATAATTCAGGTTCCGACTGACACCGACTTAGCACGTCATCAATAGATTTGATTCCCATATTCACCTCCTACAGAGGGGTATTCAGGCAAGTCCGAGATGCCCGTTACCCCTTTAAGTGTCCAGTAGTGCTGGCACTTTTCGCAGACAGCGACGACACGTTCAACAGAATCCGGGCTGCCAACGACGCCCACAGGGTCAATTTTCCCGTTTTCGTCAAGGTAGAAATCAATAATCCCGCCATTCCACTCTTCGGTAAATCTGAGTTGCGTCGAGCAGCACTTCGGACACCTAGTCGGCTTAGTTCGCTGTCTAAACTTTCGGATTTTCATGTGTTTAGTCTACCACTAAACACAACATATTCCAAGTTTTCAGAGTACGACTAGGAACCCTTAAACACACTCAATTCCGGAGACCCCTAAAAACTCGCATTCATCGGGCGGTACAGTTGCTGAAACTGTACTGTCCTGAATCAGGAGGGACTTTTCCCGCAAGGGGAGAGGGAGCAGAACCGCGTTGTAGATACGAACTTCTCTTCAACGTTTACAACTTTTCAGATAGGTTCTCAGCCTCAGTCGGAGCCGTCAGCACTTCCCGCTGCCAGCCGTGCAGCACTTCCAGCGCCTGCAGCGGTGTCAGGCGGCTGAGGTCGAGGGCCGCCAGCTCGCGCAGCAGCTTTTTCTCGTCTCCGCCACTGTTCAGCGCCCCCAGCAGTCTGGCGGCGCGGGTCGTGACCGGGGCGGGCAGTCCGGCCAGTCGCGCCACCTCCACGCCGTAGCTCTGGCGGGCCGCGCCGGGCACCACCTGATGGTAAAAAGTCAGCCCCTGCTGGGCGTCTTCCTCGGCGGCCACGTGCAGATTGACCAGGCCGGGCAGGTCGCTTTCCAGGCGCGTCAACTCGAAATAGTGCGTGGCGAACAGCGTGTGGGCGCGGGTGCCGTGCAGATGTTCCAGTGCCGCCTGCGCAATTGCCAGACCGTCGAGGGTCGAGGTGCCGCGCCCGACCTCGTCGAGAATGATCAGGCTGCGGTGGGTCGCGCCGTGCAAAATGGCGGCCAGTTCGGACATCTCGACCATGAAGGTGCTGCGCCCGCCCGCCAGATCGTCCGACGCGCCGATGCGGGTGTGAATCGCGTCGTAGATGGGCAGTTCGGCGTGGTCGGCGGGCACGAAGGAGCCGATCTGGTGTAGTAGCGCACACAGCGCTACGGTCCGCAGGTAGGTGCTTTTGCCCGCCATGTTCGGCCCGGTCAGCAGCAGCGTAAAGCGGCCATTGTTCAGCTCGGCGTCGTTGGGCACGAATTTGCCGCCCGTGGCTTTCTCGACCACCGGGTGCCGGGCCTGCACCAGCCGCGTGTCGCCGGGGGTCGTCTGCGGGCGCGTCCAGCCTGCCTCGGCGGCCAGTTCGGACAGGGCCGCGATCACGTCCAGCTCGGATAAGGCCCCCGCCGCTTCACTCAGCGCCTCGGCGTGGGCCGCCAGACTGTCGCGCAGCTCGGTAAAAACTTCCAGTTCGAGCCGCTGGGCCGCCGCCTCCAGCCGCGCGATTTCGCGTTCGCGTTCGCGCAGGTCGCCGCGGGTAAAACGGGCGCGGTCTTTGAGGGTGGCGATCTGGCGGTAATCGGCGGGCACCTTGCCCAGGTGGGCGCTGGTGACTTCCAGAAAATACCCGAAGACGTTGTTGTACCCGACTTTCAGGGTGCCGATACCGGTGCGTTCGCGCTCGCTGACTTCCAGTTGCGCCAGCCATTCGCGGTGCCCCAGTGCCTCGCTTCGCAGGCCGTCCAGCTCTGCGTGAAACCCGTCGCGGATCAGGCCGCCGTCGCCGATGCGCAGCGGCGGGTCGTCCACCATCGCGGCCCGGATGCGCGTGACCACGTCGGGCAGCGCCCCCAGCCGGGCGCGGATTCCGGCCAGCAGGCCATCGTGGGCGGCGATCAGGGTTACGGCCTCGGGCAAGAGGGCCAGCGTGCGGGCCAGCGCCGCGATTTCGCGCGGGGCGGCGCGGCGGGTGGCGACGCGGGCGGCGAGGCGTTCGAGGTCGTGGGCGCGGTACAGCAGTGAGCGAATGCTGCCGCGCAGGTCGGGGGCGCGGGTCAGGGTTTCCACGCTGTCCAGCCGGGTGCGGATGCTCAGTTCGTCGAGCAGCGGCGCACGCAGCCAGGCCCGCAGCCGCCTGCGCCCGCCCGCCGTACGCGTCTGCGACAGAATATCTATCAGCGTCACGCCCTGCGGCGACTGCGCCGTGAACAGTTCCAGCGCCCGCACCGCCGCGTCGGGCAGGCGCATGTGGGCCCCCGGCTCAAAGCGCAGCACCCGGCGCACCATGTCCAGCCGCCCCTGCTGGGTCAGGCGGGCGTACCCCAGCACCGCGCCGCAGGCCCGCACCAGCGCCGGGCTGTTCAGTGTTCCGGGCACCTCGCCCAGCACTTCCAGCAGTTCGGCACGGGCGGCTTCCTCCTCGAAATTGGCGGGCGAGAGCATCACCGGAAAACGGGTCTGGAAATCCGAGAGCAGCGCCGGGTTGCCGCTCATCTCGGGGGCCAGCAGTACCTCGCGCGCCCGCCACCGCGCCAGTTCGTCGTACAGCGCCAGCCGGGTGTGAAAGGCCGCCGTGCGAAATTCGCCGGTAGACACGTCCAGCAGGCTCAGCGCGTAGCCGTCGCCGGTCGCCACCGCCGCCAGATAGTTCTCGTCGGCGTTGAGGTGCCGCTCCTCGGTCACGGTGCCGGGCGTCAGCAGTTGCGTCACCTTGCGCTCGACCAGCCCGCTCCCGGCTTCCTCGACCTGATCGGCCACCGCCACGCACACGCCCGCCGCCAGCAGCTTTTCGACAAACTGATCGAGCGTCCGCAAAGGGATTCCGGCCATCGGCGTCGAGAAGTCCTTGCTGGACTTGTGGGTCAGCGCCAGGCCCAGTAGCCGCGCGGTGCGCTCGGCATCCTCACCGAAAGTTTCATAGAAGTCACCCACCTGAAACAGCAAAATGGCGTGCGGCAGCTGCGCGGCCACCTCGTCGCGCATGACCACATACTGCTCCAGCATGGGCGGCAGCGCCCCCGTTCCAGTTCCCTTCAGGACACTCTGCGCGGATTTCATAGGGGCGGTTCTCACGCGCGGCAGGATAGCGCACGGCAGTTATGTTCACAGCAAAATAAGAGAGAATTGGACTGGAGGTACAGTCTATGACGACACTGGCAGACTTGCGGGACGATCTGAACTACGACGCCTGGGCCAATGCCCGCGTACTGCGTAGCCTGGAGGCGGCACAACCCGCACGACCCGCACAGCCACCGGGCGCACCGGAACAGGCCGTGCGGGTCCTGGGGCACATCCTGGGCGCACAGCGGGTCTGGCTGGCCCGGCTGCGCGGCCAGGACACTTCGGCGGTCGCCATCTGGCCCGACCTAAGTCTGGACGAGTGCGCCGCCCACCTCGGGCACTTGCAGACGGCCTACGACGCTTACCTTGCCGGGTTGACCGAGGCCGATTTGAGCGGTCAGGTGACTTACCGCAACAGCCGGGGCGAACCGTTCGAGACAGCGGTACGCGACATTCTCCGGCAGGTCTTCCGGCACGGGGCGTACCACCGGGGGCAGATTGCCCTGCTACTGCGCGAACAGGGGCACGAACCAGCCGGAACCGATTTCATCACCTTCGTGCGGGAAGGGCGGCCCCGGGACGGCGTTCAGATCGGGTAGTACGTCCGCGCCCGGCCTTTAATAAAATCGCGGGTCGGCAGCCAGATCAGCGGATTGCGCTCCTCACATTCGGGCGGCGGGCCGTAGCGCACCAGACTCTCGACCTGCTCGAAGGGCACCCACTTGACGCCCACCACTTCCGGGTCGGTGGGGTCGAGGTCGCCGCTGAAATGCGCCGTGAAGCGCGAGAACATGGCGTAGCACTCGTTTCTGGTACCGCTCAGAAACTCGCCTTCGAGCAGACTGATAAAGTTCAGATCGGTGACGCTGAGGCCCGTTTCGACCCTGACCTGCCGCACGGCGGCGTCGGCAAAGGTTTCGCCCGCCAGCGCCTTGCCGCCCGGCAGACCGTAGAAGATGCTGCCGTCGTCCATCTTTTCCTCGACCAGCAGCAGCTCGTTGGCGTTCCGGACCAGATAGACGTGCGCGGCGCGTTTGAGGGGCAGGGTACGCGACAGGTGGCTCATTGCCCCGCAGTCTAGCGGGCCTGCCGCGATGCACATGCAGGTTCTCCCAGACAATAGGCCTTCTGCGCAGGTCGCGGCGAGGTTGGTCGGAAAGGGTCTAAGGGTCAAAAAGTCGAAGGGTCTAAGGGCAAAAACTGCCCAGGCTGAAGGGTTTACAGAAGGCTATATCCTGCCTTGTCACAGCCAAACCTCAAGGCCGCACTCAGCCCGCTGCTCCGGCGTACGCGTACAGTGAGGATATGACCAGACCCGAACGCGACGAAATGGAAGGCATTCCCGGCGAAGTGGTGGACGAAGGCACCACCGGCGAACTGCTGAACGACAAGATGACCGCCGAGGATGTGCTGCGCAACAACGCCGACGCCAACCAGACCAACGTGAACGACGAACCCGGCTTCGATGACGGCCAACTCGGCGGCAGTGACGGCGAAGACCGTCAGGGCGACCCCAACAACGACGGTGACAGCGACCTCGAAGGCGACGCCAGGGGCGGCACGGGCGCAGCCAAAAGCGGTGGCGTGGACGGTGGCCCGGCTCGCAGAAACCCGCTGCCTGGGCAGAAATAAGCCTTAAACACAACAGGGAAGGCGCGGGGAATGCCCCCGGCCTCCTGTTTTTTCCCCTTAGACCCTTCGACTCTTTGACCCTTAGACGCTGTTACTCGACGTGATCGGTGTCCTTGAACAGCGGCAGATGCCCCAGCGCCGTGACTTCGGGCCGCTGATCGCCCTCGGTGAACACGGCCAGCACTGCCGCGAGTTCGCCGCCCACCTTGCTGATGATGTGCTCCAGCGAGTGCAGGGTGCCGCCGCTGGACACCACGTCGTCCACGATGGCGACCTTGTGGCCCCTGATCTTGGACACGTCGAAGCCGTCGAGCACCAGCAGCTGCGGCGTGCCGGTGGTGATGCTCACGACTTCCTCGGCCACCGGATTGACCATGTAGGGCTTGACGGTCTTGCGAATCACGATGTAGGGCTTGCCGCTTTCCCGGCTGATGACGTGCGCCAGCGACAGCGCCTTGACCTCGGGCGTCACCAGCACCTCGACCTCGGCGGGCAGCAATTTGGCGAGGGCTTTGCCTGCGGCCTCGGTGACTTCGGTATCGCCGAGCATGTTGAACAGGGCCACGCTGGTGCCCGGCGCGACCTCCACGACGGGCAGTTCGCGGGTCACGTCGCCCACTTTCACTAGGTGCGTTTTCACCGGCCCAGTTTAATACGCTGGCCTGACCTGCATGCCCATACTGTGGCGTATGCTCATCGCCCAGCTCAGCGACACGCACGTCGACCTGTCCCGCCCGGCCAAAGCAGAGGCTTTACAGCAGGCCGTAGCCCATCTGAATCAGTTGCCGCTGCGTCCCGACGCCGTGATCGTCAGCGGCGACTGCGCCGAGCATGGCATGCCCGAGGAATATGCACTGTTCAGGCAGTTGCTCACGCCGCTGCCCATGCCCGTGTACGTCATCCCGGGCAACCATGACCAGAGGGCCGAACTGAGCCGCGCTTTTGGGCCACAGGGAACGCGGGCGCTGGACGTCTTCATCCAGTACGTGGTCGAATATGCCCCGCTGCGTCTGATCGCGCTCGACACCCATGTGCCCGGCGAAAGCGGCGGCCTGCTGTGCGAACAGCGGCTGAGCCGGCTGCAAGATCGCCTGAGCGAAGCTTCGCAGACGCCCACGCTGATTTTCATGCACCACCCGCCGCTGGTCACGGGTGTGCAACCGATAGACCGCATCGGGCTGCAAGGGGCCGGGGCTTTCGCAGAGATCGTCCGGCAGCACCCGCAGGTGCGGCGCGTGGTGGCGGGGCACATCCACATGAGCACCGTCCAGCACTTTGCCGGAACCGTCCTGATGACCTGTAGCGCGACCGAATCGGCCTCGCTGCCCGACTTGGGCCAGCCCGCAAAAATGCTGGTGCAGCCGCAGCCCGCCTCCTGCCTGCTCCACCACTGGACCCCGGCAGACGAACTGCTGACCTATACCAGCGTGATCGGCCAGTATCCGCTGGTCATGCAGCACGACGGTGTGCAGTGGGTCTGACTGCTCACGACAGGGACAGCAAGGCGGCCTGGCGGGCGTGGGCTTTTGCCGCCCGCCCGGGCATTGCCGATCAGTCCGGACAGGTCACAGCGCACCTGAGAGCGTTTTTGCAAGCTCAGGGGGTCCGGCGCGTGCTGGCCTACCACCACCTGCCCGGCGAACCGGACGTGTCAGGGCTGCGCGGCGACTTCGAGCTGTTCACGACCCGCGCCCGCTTCAGGCCCCAGCCTCACCTGACCGTTCATCCCTGGGACACGGCCACCGAGCGCAGCAAGGCGGGCTACCTTCAGCCGCCTGCCGATGCGCCGCAGGTCACGTTAGGCGGCGTCGAGGCGGTGCTGCTGCCCGGCCTGGCCTACGACCTGCGCGGCGTGCGCCTGGGCTATGGCGGCGGCTTTTACGACCGCCTGCTGCCGGGGTACGCGGGCCTGACCGTGGGCGTGGTGTGGTCGGCGCTGCTGGTGCCCAGGCTGCCCAGCGAGGCGCACGACTGCCGCGCCGGATACCTCGCCACCGAGCGCGGCGTTCACGCCAGTGTCCATCAGCCAGAACCCAGCGGCCAGGACTCTGCGGCGCGGTAAACACTCCCCGGCCCCGGCTTATGCATCAGGGTCAGGGAGGTGGCTGCAAAGCTGACGGGGTGCGCCGCCAGGTCACTGAATTCGGCCTGCGCCCTTTGCGCCAGCACGGGCAGGTCGGTGCCGCGCCGGGCCAGCGCCAGGGTCAAATGCGGCGTAAAGTTCCGGCCTTCATAGCCTGCCCCGCCCGGAAAACGCTCCAGTAGGGCCAGATGCAATTCCCGCAGCCCTGCGCCCCTGGCTGACAGATAAAGCGCCGAACGGTTGGTGAACACCTGTGGCCCGCCCAACAGGCACTCAAGCGGCAGAGTTCGCGCTGCAATTGCTACGGCCTCTGCCCAGTCGCTGCTGCTGGACGACAACCCGGTGTGAGAGCGCACGGTGATATGCGGCTCCGCGGCGGCGTCGGTCACGCCGTGCTGCGTCCGGAACGGCCAGCTCGGGCGGCGGCAACAGTGCCAGCAACCACGAGCCGCCCGCGCTCACTTCTGCTTGAGCAGTTCGGCGGCGATGATGACCTTCTGGATTTCGCTGGTGCCCTCGTAAATCCTCAGCAGGCGCTGGTCACGGTAGAAGCGCTCGAACGGCGCGTCCTTGACGTAGCCCATGCCGCCCGCCACCTGCACCGCCTTGTCGGCCACCTGCGAGAGCATCTCGGTGGCGTGATACTTGGCGACGCTCGCCATACGTTTGACGTCCTGGCCCTGATCTACCATCCAGGCGACCTTTTGCCACAGAACGCGGCTGGTCTGAATGGCGATTTCCATCTCGGCCAACATGAACTGCACCGCCTGGAACTCGGCAATGGGCTTGCCGAACTGCTCGCGGGCCTGGGCGTGCGCCACCGAAAGATCGAGCAGGCGCTGCATGGCCCCGGTGCTGCGGGCGGCGATGCCCACGCGCCCGTTGGTCAGGATGCCCAGCGCCTCGCGGTAACCCCGGTTCTCGGTGCCCAGCAGGTTGGCCGCCGGAATTTCCGCGTCCTGAAAGATCACCTCGGCGCTCAGTGCGCCCTTCTGGCCCATCTTCTCGTCGATCTTGCCGATGGTCACGCCGGGGGTGCTCTGTGGCTCGACCAGGAAGGCGCTCATGCCGCGCGGTCCCTGTGCGGGGTCGGTAATGGCGATGACCGTCAGCAGCCCGGCAATCGGCGCGTTCGAGATGTAGTGCTTGGTGCCGTTGAGCACGTACACGTCGCCCTTCTTTTCGGCGCGGGTACGGATGTTGGCCGCGTCGCTGCCGCTGCTCGGCTCGGTGATGGCAAAGCCCGCGATGCACTCGCCCGTCGCCATGCGGGGCAGGAAGCGTTTTTTCTGTCCCTCGTTGCCCAGCTTGACCAGTCCGCTGGTGCCGATGCTGGCGTGCGCCGAGATCATGCCGCCGAAGCCCATGTGCCCCTGGCCCATCGCCTCGTACACCGAGCAGCGCCCCAGGCTGCCCAGCCCCACGCCGCCGTATTCCTCGGGGATACTCAGCCCGAACAGGCCCAGATCGGCGGCGGCCTTAATCAGCTCGGGCGGCACGCTGTTGGTTTCCTCGATCTCGTGGGCGCGGTCTTCCACACGGGTGAGCATAAAATCGCGGATGGTCGCCTGCATTTCCTGCAAGTCCTTGGGTAGATTGAAATCCATTTGGGTCAATCCTACGCCCTGACCAGGCGTCCAAAAGCGTACCCGTGCATACTTCCCAGGGCAACCGCAAAGTCCCAAAAACGAATAACAGGTAACCAGTATTACGGGATAAACAGAAATCCTGCCGCTTGA
>JAGLBK010000108.1 GCA_018260275.1 Deinococcus sp. | reverse complement strand
GATGCCCCACTTCGCCACCACGCAGGTCACCGACGCCGACCTCGCCAACCTCCACGCTTACTTCAAGACCCTCAACTGAGCGACGCCCAGCCCCAACCAGACCCCGACACGACCCGCCACTTCCGGCGGGTTTATGTTGATACGGTGTCCGGTCCCTTGCTGCCGCTGGCAACGTCCGGGCAACTGGCAGAGGCGAGCGGCCTGCTGGTGCCCCACGACGGCGAGCCAGTCGCGGATGTGCAAGGCAGGCCGGAGCGCTGGGCGCTGCTCAGTCTATTAACCCTGGCAGTGCGGCGCAGGGTTCCGGTACTGGCCTGGGGCAGTGGGGCGGCGCTGGCAGGCCGGGCACTGGGGGCAAAGGTTCACGCCGGAGCGCCCGACTGGTCTGAACCGCCACGCGGAGCAATAGTCCAGCGCTGGCAAGGCGAAATGCCGCTGCACTGGACGGCTGGGCGCGTCACCGCTTGGGCCGCGCCAGAGCTGCCGGACGACCTGCGCGAAGCGTTTCTGGCGTCGTTGCCGGAGCTGACCTCGCGCACCCCGGCCTCACTGCTCGAAGAACTGGGTGGTGAGGCGGCCCTGCGCCCGCTGCTGGCCGATTTCTACGCGGCGGCGCGGTCCGACGACCTGCTCGGCCCCATCTTTGGCGGTCATGTGCCCGACTGGGAGGCCCATCTGGAACGGGTCACCGCCTTCTGGGTCACCATGCTCGGCGGGCCAGCCGCGGGGGTGGTGTGGCGCGGCAACCTCAACACCGTTCACGCCGGACTGGGAGTACGCGCCGGACACCTGGAACGCTGGCAGGAACTGTTCGCAGGTGCCGCACGCCGCCACCTTTCTGAGGAACACGCCGCGCTGCTGGTAGGGCGGGCCGAAGTCATGGCTAAGCGTTTGGGGAAGGCGAGAGGCACCAGAAGTGGAACTTCCACATGAAAAAGCGCGTACTTTAAGCCAAGATGCCCAACCTTCCTCTGTTCGACAAACTGAACCTGCCCAGCGGCATGACGCACCCCACCTGGGTCGTGCTGGACCTGACCGGCCCTTACCCCGAGCGCCAGCCCACCCAGCCCCTGCAAGCCCTGCTGAACCGCACCGAAACCGTCGAGGCGCTGCAAGCCCGCGCCGAAGCCCTGGCTGAAGCGGACTGGCTGCACGGCGTGCTGGTCAGGATCAGCGACTTCACGGCCTCCCCGGCCACCGCTCACGCCATCCGGGGCATTCTCGGGCGCCTGGCCGAGAAAAAACGGGTCGTGGCCTATGTGCCGCAGCTCACCATGACCAGCCTGATCGCGGCGAGTGGCGCGGGCGAAATCGCGGCTCCCGAATCGGCGGATGTGATGGTCAGCGGCTTTGCCGCCCAGCCGACCTACATGGGCGCGTTCCTAAAAAAGCAGGGCATCGAGTTCGAGAATCTGCGCATCAAGGAATACAAAGCTGCCCTGACCCGTTTTTCCGAAGACCAGATGGACGACGCCAACCGCGAGCAGCTCCAGGCCTACCTGAGCGGCATCGAAACCGCCTGGGCGCGGGACATGGCCGGGGCCAGGGGCGTGAGCGAGGACACGGCGCGGGGCTGGCTGGACGCCGACTTCAGCAGCGCCCAGGCGCTTAAGGACGCCGGACTGATCGACCGCCTGGCCTACGAGGACGAACTGGTCGGCCCCGGCACGCGCCCGGTGGCGGCCATCGTGGACCTGCTGGTCAAGCAGTTCGACCGCCCCAACCCCAGGGAAGACCGCATTGCCGTCGTGCCGGTGATCGGCACCATCGTGCCGGGCAAGTCGAAGAACAACCCGCTGCCCCTCGTCGGTGGCCCGATGGCCGGGGCCGATACCTTCGTGGCTGCCCTCAAACGCGCCAAGGAGGACAAGGCGACCAAAGCCATCGTGGTGTACGTGAACAGTGGCGGCGGCAGCGCCCTGGCCTCCGACCTGATGCACCGCGAAATCGTGACCAGCGACAAACCCGTGGTGGTGGTCATGGGCGAGTACGCGGCGTCGGGCGGCTATTACCTCGCGGCGGGGGCGGACAGGATCATTGCCAGCCCCTACACCGTGACGGGCAGCATCGGCGTGGTCAGCGGCAAACCGGTCATGGAAAAATTCAACGAGCGCCACGGCTTCCGGCCCGAGGGCGTGGGCCGCCCGCAGGCGCTGAAGTACAGCAGCAGCCACGCCTTCAGCGCCGAGCAGCGCGAACACATGCACCGGGGGATCACCGAGGTGTACGACCGCTTTACTCGCCGCGTGGCCGAGGGCCGCAAGCTGAGCCAGGAACGCGTGAACGAGATTGGCCGGGGCCGCATCTGGAGTGGGCAGGACGCGCTGGGTCTGGGCCTCGTGGACGAGCTGGGCGACCTCCACACCGGCCTCCAGCGGGCCGCCGAACTCGCGGGGCTGAAGGCCGGTGCCCCGACCTGGAACGCGACGCCCAAAAACCAGGGACCGCTGCCCGAATTTGTGAAAGAAGTGCGTGACGCCGCCCAGGTCAGCGTGTGGCCGTTCGGTGGCGAGCGCGTGCTGACGTGGCTGGACACCGAACTTAAGGTGCGCTGAGGCGAGAAGCTATTCGGTCAGGGGAGGGGAATCATGACGGCAAACCACGCTTTGAACAGCACTTGTCGTGTGCCTTCCTCCGTAAAAAACGGCTTCAGCTCGGCTTCGAGCCAGGCACGCACCGCCTCGCCGCTTTCGCCCGCTTCCGTCGCCATCAACGTATTCGATTGGGTCAGCAGGTAGGCGGTCAGTTGCTCCCGTGTGAACGTCCAGGGACACTCGAAGGCAGCTTCCTCGTAACGAAATCCGGCCTACCGCGCCTCTGCCACTCCAAAGGGGGCGCGGTGTCGCGGCGGTGCTGGATATTGCCGCAGGTAACGCCCGTTAAATTGGGTAAATTCCAGCACCCTGAGCATCTGCCTCAGAAAATAGAAATCATAGAGGAACAGCACGCCGCCCGGACGCAGCACCCGGCGCACTTCCCGCAAAAAGGCTTCGCGGTCGAACCAGTGAAACGCCTGCGCGACCGTGACCACGTCGGCCACCCCAGCGGCGACAGGTAGCGCTTCGGCGGGTGCGACGGCGTACCGGACGCGGGAATGTGGCTGGGCCTCCTTCAGCATGGCGGCAGATACGTCGAAGGCCAGCACCTGTTCCACCACCTCCGCCAGCGCCGCACTCGAAAGACCTGTGCCACACGCGACATCCACTCCCAGGCGCGTGCCTTGCAGATATGGCCCGAGCCGCTCCAGCACCAGCGGATGAAAAGAGGGGCGACCAGCCCCGTAACGCCTCGCCGCCTCAGCCCCGCCGAAGGGATTGACGACCCCCGCGCCGTTCATTCCCGTTCGGCAACTTTGACGTATTCACCGATGCTGGCCCGGATCACGTCCAGACTGCTTTCCCAGAAGTCGGGCGCGTGCAGGTCGATGCCGAAGCCCTGCGCCAGCGTGTAGGCGTCGGCCAGGCCAGTGCTGGAGAGCAGCTCGTCGTAACGGCGCTGGAACTCGGCTTCCTGCCCAGCGGCTTTGGCCTGCTGGTACTGCGCGTAGACGCCCAGGCCGAACAGCAGCCCGAAGGTGTAGGGGTAGTTATAGAACTGAGAACCGTAGTAGTGCGGCTTCACGGCCCACATGTACGGATGTAGCGTACCCACGGTGTCGCCATAAGTTTCACGCTGCGCCCAGGTCATCAGGTCGCAGAGTTCCTGCGCGGTCAGGTCGCGCTCGGCCCGCTTCTCGAACACGGCCTGCTCGAACAGGAAGCGGCTGTAAATGTCCACGACCACCTGCGCCTGCCCCAGCAGCTGCGTTTCGAGGACATACAGTTTTTCGCCCCCCTGCGCGGTTTCCAGGGCCGCATTCTGGATGATCGTTTCGCAGAAGATGCTGGCCGTTTCCGCCAGGGTCATCGGAAGCTGCCGTTGCAGGGGTGTGCGGTGCGCGGCCACCAGGTTGTGGTAGCCGTGCCCCAGCTCGTGGGCAATGGTCGAAACGCTGTCGAGGCTGGGGGTATGGTTCAGTAGAATCCGGCTCTCGTCGCCCTCGCCCCAGCTCATGCAAAAGGCTCCGCCTACCTTCCCCTCACGCGGGGCGACGTCCAGCCACTGGCCGGTAAAGGCGCGTGCGGCAAAATCGCCCAGCTTGTCACTGTACGTGCGGAATTGTTTTTCCACGAACCCGGTGGCGGCCTGGTAATCCCAGTGCTGCGTCGCCTGACCGAGCGGCGCAGTGATGTCCCACCAGTCCAGCTTTGACTTGCCCAGCGCCCTGGCCTTGGCCGCGTAGTACCGGCGGAAATCAGGCAGGGAGCGCACCACCGCCGCCTGCATGGCTTCCAGGGTCTGACGGTCGATGTTGTTGTTCAGCAGGCTCGGCTCAACCGCGTCGGCAAAACCGCGCCGCCCGGCCACCATGCCTTCCTCGCCTTTTACCCCATTCATACAGGCCGCGCAGACCACTTCGGCCGTTTTCCAGACTGCCAGTTCGGCCTCGAAGGCGTCCCTACGAACACTGGCGTCGGGGTCACTGGCCAGGGCACGCAGCGCCGTCACCGGCAGGCTCTTGCCCCGGAACTCGCCCGTCAGGCGGCTGGTGTAATTGCCGTGCAGTTTGGTCCAGCCGTCTGCGCCGCTCGGGGCCAGCTGGGCGGCCAGGTCTTCCTCGGGCGGTGTCATCTGGTGGCGGGCAGACTCGATATTCTTACGAATGAAGTACTCGTGGTCGCGTGCCAGCGCAGACTCGGCCAGTATCCCTGCTAAGGCTTCACCCTCCAGCTGCCCGAGCCAAGCCGTCAGACGCGCACGCAGGGGACGCAGGGGCAAAGTCAGGTTGGTCAGTTCGCTGTCACGTTGCTCGGCCAGGGCGTCGCGGCTGTCTACGGTGGTAAAAGCCGCCACGTAAGTCTCCAGCTTCTGAGCGGATAGACTCACGGCGTTCAGGCCACCGAGCACCTGCTCCAGCGCCCGCGAAGTCACAGAGCTGCCGTCAGCACGAATATCCAGCTCATCAAAGGCATTTTTCAGGGTGCCTACAGCTTCTTTCAGTGCGGCCAGATCAGCTACGAAACGCTGGTCATCGAGGGCGGCGTACTGATCGTCCGTGCGCCAGCGGGGCATTTCAGTGGTGGTCATCCGAAGAGTTTAAGTCAGGCGAGACCAGATCCTGGCAGAGCGACCCCGCGCCTCAGCTGAGCTGCGCCCGTGGCAGCTTGCCCAGCACCAGCGTTTCGACCCGCTCGGCCACATTCACCAGATGGTCCCCCAGGCGTTCAAGGTTACGCGAAATGCGTCCGGCGGTCAGGGCCACCTCGGTGTCCTCGGGGCGCTCGACCAGCCGGGTCAGGCTGGCCCGCTGCATCTGCTCGTACAGCGAATCCACCTGCTCGAAATCCAGGCGCATGACCTGCCGCGCGGCCACCACATCGCGCTCGGCAAAGGCGTAAGCCAGCCGCTCGACCATTTCGGACAGCAGGCGGATAATCGGCAGCACGTCCTGCAAAGTCGCGCTGCGGGCACGTGGGGCAAAGGTTTCGAGGTCGCGGGCCACGCTGAAGGCGTAATCGCCGACCCGTTCCAGATTCGCCAGGCTGCGGAACACCATCAGCGCAAAATTCAGCTCCTCCTGCTCCAGGCCGGAAGCGAAGGCATGGAGGCAGGCGTCCTCGATTTCCAGCTCCAGCGCGTTCGTCTCCCGTTCCAGCACCCTGGCGCGGCTGGCAAGCCCAGCAAACTCGGCGCGGTCGTTGGCGTCACGCACCGCGTCGAGCTGCTCCAGAATGATGCTGAGCATCCGCAGGAACCTCGCCGTGATCAGCGCCGTTCCTGCTGCATCAGCAGCGTGTTCACCTTCCTTCATGGCCCCAGTATTCCCCGCGCTTGTGATGCGACAGTCAGATTCAAAGCACTTGAGAGTCTACATCCCTTCATCAAAAGGATTAACATTTTGCCGTGCAGGGCAAGCTGATCGACTGCCGCAAACAGGGCCTTATTCCGATGGGAGGCAGCGAATTCACCTGCTGACCGGACAACCTGGCCCGGCGCCTCGACGACAGTGCCGAGCCAGAGCGTCTGGTCCGGTCAGCACGGCGTTTTTCAGCCCTTTGCCGGGAAGTGACACGCCGCTGACCAGAGTGGCCCGGACATCTGCTAGAATCTATGTTTGGGTGTCCCGCCCACGTTCCGAATTCAGGATCTGCGGCGGGCTTTTTTATGCCACACAGTGGTGAGGCATAGAGCGGGCTGACGGCAGATAGCGCAAGGCTACACGCTGGAGGCTCTGAATCAAGGGAGCTAGTTATGGAATACAGAAACATCGCCATTATCGCACACGTTGACCACGGCAAAACCACACTGGTAGACGGGCTGCTCAAGCAGACGCTGGAACTCAAGCACGGTGAGGAAATCGCCGAACGCGCCATGGACAGCAACGACCTGGAACGCGAGCGCGGCATCACCATTCTGGCGAAAAACACCGCCGTCGAGTACAAAGGCATCAAAATCAACATCGTGGACACCCCCGGCCACGCCGATTTCGGTGGCGAGGTCGAGCGCGTGCTGGGCATGGTGGACGGCTGCCTGCTGCTGGTGGACGCCGCCGAAGGCCCCATGCCGCAGACCCGTTTCGTGCTGCGTAAGGCGCTGGAACTGGGCCTCAAGCCGATTGTGGTCATCAACAAGATCGACCGTGGTGACGCCCGCCCCGAAGAAGTCGTCGACCTGACCTTTGACCTGATGGCCGAACTCGGCGCAACCGAGGACCAGCTCGATTTCCCCATCCTGTACGCCATTTCCCGCGAAGGCAAGGCGTTCAAGGATTTGAACAACCCCCAGGAAGACTTCCACGAGCTGTTCGACATGGTGCTGGAGTACATTCCCCAGCCCGCCACCGACCTGGAAGCCCCCTTCCAGATGCTGGTCACCAACCTGGATTACAACGAGTACCTAGGCCGCATCGTGCTGGGCAAAATCCAGCGCGGCAAGCTGAAAAAGGGCGAATTCGTGCAGCTGATGCACAAAGACGGCACCATGACCAAAACCCGCGTGGTGCAGCCCTTTACCCACATGGGTCTCAAGCGCATCGAGGTCGATGAAGTCTACGCGGGCGACATCGTGGCGCTGGCCGGTATCGAGGACGCGCAGATTGGCGAGACGATTGCCGACCTGGCCGACCCCGAGGCTTTGCCCATCATCACTGTGGACGAGCCGACGGTCAGCATGCTGTTCCAGCCCAACACCAGCCCCTTTGCCGGTAAAGACGGCAAGTATGTGACCAGCCGCCACCTCAATGACCGCCTCAAGCGCGAAGTGATGACCAACGTGTCGCTACGTGTGGAAGAAATTCGCCCCGACGAATTCATCGTCTCCGGGCGCGGCGAGCTTCACCTGAGCATCCTGCTGGAAACCATGCGCCGCGAAGGCTACGAAGTGCAGGTCGGCAGCCCGCAGGTGATTATCCGCGAAGTGGACGGCGTCAAGTGCGAGCCTCTGGAACACCTCGTCATCGACGTCCCCGAGCAGCACGCCAGCAAGCTGATCGGCGTGCTGAGCGAGCGCAAGGGCCAGATGGTCAACATGGAACCCCAGGGCACCCGCACCCGCGTGGAATTTAAGATTCCCAGCCGCGCCCTGTTCGGCTTCCGCACCCAGTTCCTCAGCATGACGCAGGGCGAAGGCATCATGAGCCACGTCTTCGACGGCTACGCGCCCTGGGCCGGAGAACTCAAGACCCGCCAGAACGGTTCGCTGGTCAGCATGGAAGACGGCACCGCCTTCGCCTACTCCATCTGGAAACTGCAGGACCGTGGCAGCTTCTTCATCGACGCGGGCGCCGAAGTGTACGTGGGCATGATTGTGGGCGAAAACGCCCGCGAACAGGACATGAACGTCAACGTCTGCAAGAACAAGAAGCTGACCAACGTGCGCTCCAGCGGCGCGGACGACGCCCTGACGCTGATTCCGCCCAAGAAGCTGAGCCTGGAAGATGCGCTGGAATACATCAGCGACGACGAACTGGTGGAACTGACCCCCCACAACATCCGTCTGCGTAAAAAAGTGCTGAACCCCAGCATGCGTAAGTAAACACGGAAATAAAAAAGGGCCAGAGCGTGAATGCTCCGGCCCTTTTTCATTTGGTGGGCGGCCCGTCTTCCGGCTTTTGCGGTGTCGAGGCCCGGTCAATCTTATTGATCGCCGAAAAGACCGCCCAGCCAATGGCCGCGACGATCAGCGTCATCGCCAGCAGAATCAGAAACAGTTCCATCCTCATGTTGTAGCGCTTACCGGGGTGACCGTTTGCCCCGGAACTGCCTTAAAGCTTCCTACCCGTTCATATTCCAGCGACAGTGGTGGCTACTCGGCGATTCGCTTTACCTGGACAATCTTCACGGCGTCTCCTTCGGGAATGCAGGCAGCTTATACCAACGCCTGGCACTCAGGGGCCAGAAATAGAGGTGCCACCAATACCCAGAGGGACTTTCCGGGGCATCCACTGCTTTACAGTAAAGCCGTATGGCCGCGTCCAAACCCAAGAAAGTCAGGCCGGTAGCGGCTGCGCTTCCCATTCCTGAGGCTCCCCTGCCTGCCGAACTGCTCACGGCTCCGCGCACCTTCGGGTTCAAACTGGGCCGGGCGA
>JAGLBK010000107.1 GCA_018260275.1 Deinococcus sp. | reverse complement strand
CCGCGAGGTGCTGTCGTACATGCTGGGCAACCTCAGCTTCAGCGGCTGGGCCGAGGTGGGGGCGGTGCTGCCCTACGTGCTGCTGGGGGGCGGCCTGCTGCTGCTGCTGGCCCGCGCCCTCGACACCCTGCAACTCGGCGACCTGACCGCCCGCAGCCTAGGCGTGCCGGTGGAAACCCTGCGGCTGATCGTGGTGATCGCGGCCAGCCTGGCGACGGCGGGCGCCGTGGCCTATGTGGGCATCATCGGCTTCGTGGGGCTGATCGTGCCGCATATCGTGCGGCTGGCCTTCGGGGCGGGGCACCGGACGCTGCTGCCCTTTTCGGCTCTGCTGGGCGGGTCGCTGCTGGTGCTGGCCGACCTGCTTGCCCGCACGACCCCGCTTTCCCAGGTCGGAATCGTGACCACGCTGCTGGGCGGGCCGTTTTTTCTGTATCTGCTGCGGCGGCATTCCAATGACTGAGGCGGTTGCTCTTTCCGCACATGATCTGCATGTCCAGGCCGGAGCCTTTCCAGCCGTGCGGGGCGTCAGTGTGCGCTTTGAAGGCGGGCGGTTCTCGGCCATCGTCGGCCCCAACGGCGCAGGCAAAACCACGCTGCTGCGGGCGCTGATCGGCCTGAGTCCGGCAGAGTCGGGCGAGGTGCGCCTGGGCGGGCGCTCACTGGCTGCCTGGAGCCGCCCGGAACGCTCCCGCGCCCTGGCTTACCTGGCGCAGAACGAGGCCCTGCCCAATGAGACCCGCGTGCGCGACGTGGTGGCGCTGGGGCGCGGCGCGGGCCACTGGAAATGGGGCCTGATTCCGGCCCAGCCCTGGAACGCGCAGGACGAGGCCGCCGTGCAGAGCGCCCTGGAACGCAGCGACACGCTGAGGTTCGCGGCGCGGCGCGTGGCTGAACTCTCGGGCGGAGAACGGCAGCGGGTGGCGCTGGCCCGCGCTCTGGCGGCCTGCCCACAGTTCCTGCTGCTGGATGAACCGACCAATCACCTCGACCTCGCCTACGCGCTGGAAGTCATCCGGTACGTGCGGGGCGAGGTCGCCGCTGGTCTGGGCGTGGTGGCCGTGCTGCACGACCTGAATCTGGCGGCGCGGGCCGACTTCGTGGCGCTGCTGTGCCGGGGGCAGGTGCTGGCTCAGGGCACGCCCCGTGAGGTCCTGACCCCCCCGAATCTTCAGGCCGCTTACGGCATCGAGGTCAGACTCCTCGAAGACCAGGGACAGCTGATCGTCGTGCCTGTCAGCTGAGGCCATAAGCGGTGAGCCATGAGCCACGAATGAGCCATAAGGATGTTGTCCCTATGGCTCATTCGTCGTAGCTGTTGATTGATTGGGCCTGCCGACTGTGGCTCAGGCCCCCCTGCTTACAGCACGCCCTTGACCACCTTCACCACGTTCTCGACGCTGAAGCCGAACTTCTCGAACAGCACCTTGGCGGGGGCCGAAGCGCCGAAGGTATCCATACCGATGACCGCGCCGTCCAGCCCGACCCACTCGTACCAGGGCTGCTTGCTGAGGGCCTCGATGGCGACCCGCTTGACGCCGGGGGTCAGCACGCTGTCGCGGTAGCTGCGGTCCTGCTCGCGGAAGACTTCCATGCAGGGCATGGACACCACGCGCACGGCGACGCCTTCTTTGGCGAGGGCGTCGGCGCTGTCCATCGCCAGGGCCACTTCCGAGCCGCTGGCGATCAGAATAACCTGGGCCGCTTTGCCGTCGGTGCTGTCGGCGTCTTTAAGCACGTACGCGCCTTTCCTCACGCCCGCGTGGTTGCGGGGCAAAATCGGCAGATCCTGGCGGCTGAGGGCCAGCGCCGTGGGGCCTCTGTCGTATTCCAGGGCCATCCCCCAGGCGGCGGCGGTTTCGTTGGCGTCGGCAGGACGGATGACATGTGCACCGGGAACCGAGCGCAACATAGCAAGCTGGTCAACAGGCTGGTGGGTCGGGCCATCTTCCCCCAGGCCGATGCTGTCATGGGTCAAGACGTAGGTCACAGGCTGCATCTGAAGGGCTGAGAGGCGGAAGGCGGGCTTGAGGTAGTCCGCAAATACCAGAAAAGTGCCGACCATTGGGCGCAGGCCACCGTAGAGGCTCAGGCCGTTGCCCGCCGCCGCCATACCGAATTCGCGCACGCCAAAGTACATGTTGCGGCCCTGGTATGTTCCGGCTTCGAACTCGCCCGCATCCTTGATGGTGGTCTTGGTGCTGCCCGACAGGTCGGCGCTGCCGCCCACCAGACCAGGCACCACTTTGGCGACGGCATTGATGACCTCGCCGCTGGCGTTGCGGGTCGCCATGGGCTTGCCGCCGACCTCGTAACTGGGCAGCGCGTCGGCCAGATGAGCGGGCAGTTCGCGGGCCAGCAGCGCGTCCACTTCCTTGCCCAGTTCGGGAAAGGCGGCGCGGTAGCCGTCCATCAGAGCGTTCCAGTCGGCCTCGTACTTCGCGCCGCGCTCGGTGGCGTCCATGTGGGCCTTGACCTCGGGCGGAATGGTGAAGGCTTCGGGGTACTCCCAGCCCAGCGCCGCCTTGGTTTCCCTGACGCCTTCCTCGCCCAGCGGTTCGCCGTGCGCCTTGCTGGTGCCCGCGCGGGGGCTGCCGAAGCCGATGATGGTCTTGACCTGAATCAGCGTGGGCTGGTCTTTGCTGCCCTGCGCCTGCTTGATGACGGCCTCGATTTCGGCCAGATTGTTGCCGTCCTGCACACGCAGCACTTCCCAGCCGTAGGCGCGGAACCGCTCGGCGGTGTCCTCGGACTCGACCTTGAGGGTCGCCGTGTCGAGCTGCACGCTGTTGTCGTCGTGCAGCCAGATCAGTTTGCCCAGCTTGAGGTGCCCGGCGAGCGCGGCAGATTCGTGGTTGATGCCTTCCTGAAGGTCGCCGTCGCCCAGGATGCTGTAGGTGTAGTTGTCGAAAATCGGGAAGCCTTCGCGGTTGTAGCGGGCCGCGAGGTGATGCTCGGCCATTGCCATGCCCACCGACATCGCCGCGCCCTGACCCAGCGGCCCCGTGGTGGCGTCCAGCCCCTTGGTGTGGAAGAACTCGGGGTGGCCGGGGGTGTGGTAGCCCCACTGCCGGAAGTTTTTGAGGTCTTCGAGCGTCATGGTGGGCGAGCCGGTCAGGTGCAGCAGGCTGTAGATGAGCATGCTGGCGTGCCCCGCCGAGAGCACGAAGCGGTCGCGCCCGGCCCATTCGGGGTGCTGCGGGTTGAAGCGCAGGAACTTCTGCCACACGGTGTAGCCCATCGGGGCCATGCCCAGCGGCGCACCGGGGTGGCCCGAATTGGCGGCCTGCACGGCGTCGATCGCCAACGTACGGATGGTGTTTACGCTCAGTTGCTCCACGTTCTGCTTTTCGCTCATGTGTTCTAGTGTACCGGGCAGGCCGCCCGGATTGGCCGGGGCTGGGGCGCTCCCGCCGGAAGTGGCCCGGCGGGGATCAGGGGGTGCATCCCACCAGAATGGGAGAGCTAGCGCTCTCCACCCCCCTCCCAGCCCTCTGCAAGCAGCTCTAACGAGTCCCCCGCAAGGGGAGAGGGCTTGTTTTGCCTATTGTGACGCACTATTTCCCTGTCTCATTGTCTTTGCTTCTTTACCTTCCCCACCTGCGGGGGACTCGCAGAGCTGCCTGGCAGAGGGCTGGGAGGGGGGCGTGTGACCAGCATGACAAATTATTCCCCTTAGGGCTTTGCCCAGCCTGATGGGATGCACCCGGGGCCAGAACACCCTTGTTCCTCTGTTACCCTGTGATTCAGGAACGGGCGTCCGAATGGGCGTTTTCCCAGCGTGGGCGGATCAGGACGGTCACGATGTAGAAGGCGAGGCCGATCAGGCCCATCACCAGCCAGGCCCACACCAGGCCCTGCGCGTTACCGAAGCCCGAGGTGGCCTTGCCGCCGAAGAACAGCCCACCGAAAATGGGAGCGATGGCCGCGCCCAGCATGGCAAAAATGGACACCGAGCCGTACACGGCGGAGTAGTCCTTCTCACCGAAGAGTTTGGCGGCGAGGTAGGCGGGCGTCACCGTGACCATCGTGGCACCGAAGCCGTGCAGGATGTTGAAGAGCGTGCCGCGTACCATGTCGTGAGGGTTCAGCATGAAGATGAACTGCGCGGCGTTCGCCAGGGCAATCAGGATGATGGCGGGCATCAGGCCCAGCTTGTCGAAGATGAACCCGGTCAGGAATTTCCCCAGCATCACGAAGATGCCGACCGTGGTCAGGATGCCGATGAACACGGACTTGGGCGCTTGCAGGGCCGTCAGGATGGGCGCGAAGTTGGCAATCATGCCGTTTACCGAAATGCCCGCAAATACCAGCGCCAGGCCCAGCACCCAGAAGGCCGGTGTGCGGTAGATCTCGCGCTGGGTCAGGCCAGGACGGTCCTGGGGATTGGCGGCCTGGGGCATGGTGCCCTCGCCGTAGCCCAGGGGCAGCAGTCCGCGCTGCTCGGGCTTGCTGCGCAGCACGAACACGGCCAGCGGCAGCATCAGCACCAGTTGAATGGCGGCCATAATCAGGTAGGTGCGCCGCCAGCCCACGTTCAGCAGCAGGTTGTTGATGAGCGGTACGAACACCAACGCCCCCAGACCGGAGCCGCCCATCGTCAGGCCCAGCGCCATGCCCCGGTGCTTGATGAACCAGTTGGTCACGATGGTGGACAGCGGAATGGTGGTCGCCAGAGTGACCGCCACGCCCTGTACGGCGGCCATGCAATACAGCCAGGTCAGCCCGTGCGTCTGCGAGAGGCCGATATTGGCGACGGCGGCCACCACCACGCCCGCCGAGATGAGGTAGTGGGCGTCCACCTTTTTCAGCAGATTCCCCACCAGCGGCGAAAGGGGAATGGCGATGAAGGTGATGATGCCGTAGGCATAGGCGAACTGCGCGGGCGTGATGGACGTGATTTCGCCCGTGACCGACCTGGTGAACAGCGAGAAGGCGTTCACGATGGTCCCGAAGATGGTCGCCATGATGAGTACGCCTACCACCACGATAAGCCAGTGATACCCCGGACGCGGCACGGGAAAGGCGGAGGGCGGCGGAACCGGGGTGGACTGGGTCATGGATTCTCCCTGAGGGTGTTTGGCACTGCGCTGCCGCATCTGTGTACATGCACATGCTGGAGAGCGGGGGGCCGGTGCGGGGGTGGCGGGGACGAGAAGCCGGTGTACAGTTGTGGTTTCCAGGCACGGTACGCTAAGGTGACCGGAAAGTCAACAGGTGTTTACATTCCAAAAGTAGCCATATGACCTCTATCCTTCCCAACCCGCGCCCACCCGGCCCCAACCGTCCTACCCAGGCCCGTGCCCAGGCGACACGCCAGGCCCTGTTGCGGGCGGCCCTCCAGTGCTTCGCCGCCGACCATTACGACTCGGTAGGCGTGCGCGACATTGCCGCGCTGGCGGGGGTGAACGCGGCCCTCATCAACCGCTACTTCCAATCCAAGGAAGCGCTGCTGGCCGAGGTCATCCACGAGTACGGCGAGCGGCACAGCCTGGTCAACATTCTGGACGGCCCGCTGACCGCGCTGGGCGAGCGCCTGAGTCGGCAGTTTCTGGACCCGCCCGACCCGGAAGCCCGCGAGTACTACCGCGCCATCCTTCAGAGCTTCCGGTCAGCGTCTTCCTCGCCCGCCGCGCTGCTCGCCCCGCGCCAGGCCCTGGTAGAAGGCCTGAGCACCCGCCTGAGTGGCCCGGACGCCCACACCCGCGCCGAACTGATCCGGGCGGTGCTGTACGGCGGGGCCAGCATGACGCTGCACGGCGAGGAACTGCCGGACGCCAGCCAGCGCGAACGCTTCATTCAGGGCATTGTCCGGACGGTGCAGGCGCACGTGAACGGCACTCTCTGAGACATGCTACGGAGCAGAGATGCAAGTCCCGCAGCATGTACTTCTCGCCTTTCGCTCTCTCAAACTTAGTGACTGGGCCGCCATTGGTCTGAATCGCAGACATACCGGGCCTCCAAAGGAAAACGCCCCGTGTGGGGCGCGGTTCCTGAAAGTTCGGGGGGGATTGTTGCTCCGGGCTGAAGTGCGGGGGCACCAACGGCCTCCTCATTCCGGTAAAAACATAATATGCCCAACACGTAAAAGTGTCAACCGGTCTGTGAATAGTGGGCCGAGTAGCAAGGAGAACTTGCCAGAAAGTTGAGCTAAGCAACACCAAGTCCCTGGATTTCACACCTGCATAACTGAACTAGGCCATTTGGCTTATTCGCCGGATTCGATTTGCCCTGAGACACGATTCAAGATGATAGCTATGAATAGCCACTCCGAAACCGCGCCCCACACGCCGCCGACAGTACGCCCGTTCCAGAATGCCGATGCGGAAGCCGTCGCCAGGCTGGTCACGGCGGGCGTGCGGGATCACTGGCTGTACCACCCCGAGCAGTTCCGTGAGAGCAGCGACCCGCACAAAATACGGCTGGTGGCCGAGCGGGGCGGCAACCTGATCGCCACGGCAAACCTTTCCCCGTTTGGTGATGGTGCGCCCGACGCGCTGCGCCTCGATCTGGCGGGGGACGGCGCGGCTTTTAGCCCGCTGTACCTGCACCTGCTGGCCGAACTGCCGCCCGGCTTTCCCCGGCTGCTGGGCGTGACCCGCGAGGATTTCAGCGAGAAAATGGCGTTCTACACGGCGGCAGGCTTTCGCAATGCCTGGCAGTCGTGGGGGGCGCACCTGGACCTGACCACCTTTGACTTTGAACGCTGGCGGCCCCTGGAAGAAAAACTGTACGTGCAGGGCTTCGAGGTCGCCCGCTGGAAGAACGACGCGACAGATGCCGAGTGGGACGCGCTTTATGAGCTGCACCGGCAGGGCGAAAAGGACGTGCCGCGCAACCCGGTCACGACTTCAGCCTCACTTGGCCGCGAGGCACTGCGCGAGGTGATGACCCGTGAGGAAGCGGTTTTTGTCGTCTGGCACAAGCAGCAGCCTGTGGCCCTGACGCGGCTGACCTTGCCTCAACTGAATTCGCCCGGTCAACATTCCTTGCAGGAGGCCGCCGAAGTCGCCAACGACCTCACCACCACGCACCCGGCCTGGCGCTCACGCGGCCTCGCCACCCTGCTCAAGGCACACGCCCTCGGCTGGGCCAGAGCGCAGGGTTATGCCGAGGCCAGTACCGGCGGCACCGTCCTCAACCTGCCGATGCTGCGCGTGAATACCCGCCTGGGCTACGTGACCGAGCAGATGTGGGTGACCTGGGAATATCGCCTGCACTGAGGGCTGAGGGGCTGCGCCGAGGCTCAAAAGCCGTGCGGGTGGCCCTTATGCCAGTTCCAGGCCGTCTGAACGATGCCCCTGAGGTCGGTAAATTTGGGCTGGAATCCCAGCTCACGCCCGATGAGGGTGGCATCGGCGACCAGTCGGGGCGGATCACCGGCGCGGCGCGGGGCGATTTCGCGGGTCAGCGGCGTGCCGACCACGCTGTCCACGGCGTCGAGCACCTCCTTGACGCTGAAGCCGTGACCCAGGCCGACGTTATAGGTCGCCGCGTCCGTCTTCCCGGCGTGCAGCGCCTCGACCGCCAGCACGTGCGCGTCGGCCAGGTCCTGCACATGCACGTAGTCGCGGATACAGGTGCCGTCGGGCGTGGGGTAATCCTCACCGAAGATCATCATTTTTTCGCGCTGGCCCAGGGCCGTCAGCGCGGCGAGTTCGATCAGGTGAGACTTGCTGGCGTGCGCCTCGCCGATGTCGCCTTCCGGAGCCGCGCCGCACACGTTGAAGTAACGCAGCACCGTGTAGGGCAGGCCATGCGCCGCATGGAAGGCGTGAATCATGCGCTCGGTCATCAGTTTGGTTTCGCCGTACACGCTCTCAGGCTGCATGGGGGCATCCTCGGGAATAGGCCCCTTATCGGTAGTGCCGTAAACCGCCGCCGTCGAGGAAAAGACCAGCGGAATCTTGCGCGTCTCCACGATCATTTGCAGCAGGTTCAGGCTGCCGACCACGTTGTTGCGGTAATACCGGCCCGGTTCGCGCATACTTTCGCCCACCTCGATCAGCGCCGCGAAGTGAATCACGGCATCGGGTTTATGTGCTTCCAGCGCCGCCCGGATGCTGGGCGCGTCGAGCAGATCGGCCCTGATCAGCGGTACGTCCGTGGGCAGCGCCCCGGCATGCCCGCTCGAAAGGTTGTCGAACACCACGACCTCGTGTCCCGCCCCGCGCAGTTGCCGGACGGTGTGAGAACCGATATAACCTGCGCCGCCTACGACCAGCAGTTTCATGGTCCCAGAGTAGTACGGTTGCCGGGCCTCTGCGTAGCGACCTGTTCCGGGTTCCCCTCCCCGGCTACTGCCCGCGCCGCACCATGACCCAGCGTTCCAGGGTCGTGATCAGGCTGTAGAGCGCCACGCCGAACAGCACCAGCAGGGCAATGGCGGCAAATTGCAGCGGCTTGTCGTAGTTGGTGCCCGCCTCCTGCACGCGGAAGCCCAGGCCCTTCTGGTTAGGGTCGGTAAATTCCCAGACGATGGCCCCGATCAGCGCCAGACTGGCCGCCAGCCGCAGGCCCCCCAGCAGCACGGGCAAGGCTCCGGGCAGTTCGAGGTAGATCAGGCGCTGGCGGAAAGTGGCCCGCAGCGTACTGAACAGTTCGTGGTAGGTGCGGTCTACCTCGCGCACGCCGACCATGCACGACACCAGCAGCGG
>JAGLBK010000106.1 GCA_018260275.1 Deinococcus sp. | reverse complement strand
TCAATCTGCTGGTCGCAGAACACGCCGGGATGCTGCGCTCGGCGAACGGCGTCTATACCCAGACCCTGGGCGGCGGCCTGACCCGCGAGCTTTACATTCGCGGCGAGAACCTCAGCGTGTTTCTACGACCGATCAATGCCGACTTCTTTCTGCTGCTGGCGCTGGATGGCCGCAGTAACCTGGGGCAATCACGCCTGTATAGCCGTGAAGCGGCCCGCCGCCTGGGAGAACAGCTGTGAGACTCGAACCCCTTAAATCCGTTCCCGGTCTGGTCGCTGGTGTGCTCGTCGGAGAAGACGGCCTGCCTTTAGAAACCGTCGGCGAGGGCGGGGAAGCCCTGGCCGCCGAGCTGGCCTCGCTGCGCGGCACCGTGAGCCGCATCAGCACCCGTATGGGCGCGGGGCGCGTGACCCGGCTGTCGTTTACCAGTGAGCGGATGGAAGTGGTCGCCATTGCCAGTGGCGATTACGTCCTGGGAGCCGCCGTCATGCGCGGCCACGACACCCGTGCGGCGCAGCAGGCTCTGGCAAGGCTGGCCCTGGAAATGGTCGATATGCCCGCAGGTGAGGCGTGATCAATCCGCTGATGGAGGTGCGCGGTGTGCGCTACGCCGCCATGGTCGACGAGGCTGGCAAGTCGGTGATGACTGTCGGGGACCAGACTCCAGACCTTAATCTGGCCGTGGCGGCCCGCGCCATGATCGGCAGCTTGCAGGCGGCCATGAACGCGACCAAGTGGGATGACCTGCTGCTGGATATCGACGGCGGCCCAGTGCTGCTGACCCCAGTGGGTGAACACATTCTGATCACGGCCTTTGACGACCTCGCCAGTCTGGGCCGGGTCCGTTTCGCGGTGCGCCGGGCACTCGGGAAGGTCTAATACGGAATTAAAAAGATTCCCTGACCTTTTTGATTCTTTCCGTTTTACCCTCGCCCCTTGTGGGAGAGGGAGGGAGCCGCAAGGCGGCGGAAGGGTGAGGGGGCGTGTGACCAATGCCGGAATGTGTCTGAATCAACTTAAATCCGTCTAAGCAAGACTTCCCCCCACCACACAGAAGGCAAGCGAGGCAGCTTTTGACGGCTGCCTCGCTACTTCTCGCAGTATGCCTCTGCCTCAGCCGTTCACGGTGACTGGCTCGGCCACCACTGGCACGCGTTTCCAGCTGAGCAGGGCGATGATCAGGGTAAAGGCGATCATGCTCAGGACCGGGATCGCGAGGGCATGGTTGAGGGTTTCGTTGTTACCCCACACGGCCCAGATGTTGCTGCATGACGCCGCCGGGTTGATGCTGCACGCCTTGAGGGTCGGGACCACTCCCCACGTTTCCAGATTCTGATACAGCGCCGTGCACCAGCCGATTACGGCCAGCGGCAGCACGTAGCGCCGGATACCAAGGTCGCTTCCGAAGGCGGCTATGCCCAGCAGCAGGACCTGCGGGTACATGCAGATTCGCTGATACCAGCACAGGATGCACGGGTTGAAGTGCCGCACCTCGCTGAAGTACAGGCTGCCGAGGGTGGCGATCAGCGCGACCACCCAGGCCAGATAGAGGCGGTTGTCGCGGCTCACGGTTTACTTGGCAGCCGCGTCGATGGCAGCGCTGATGTCCTTGACCGCGTCGGTGGCGATGGTCACGGCCTTACCGTTGACGAAAATAGTCGGCGTCGAGCTGACCCCCGCGTCCTCGGCCTGCTTCTTGTCGGCTTCCACGCGGGCGGCGGTCGCGTCGGTGTCCAGGCAGGTGGCGAACTTGCCGCTGTCCAGGCCGTCGATATTGGAAGCCAGTTGCTTGAGGTAAGGCTTGGTCGCCCAGACGATGGTTTCGGTCTGCTGGGCGCGGAACAGGATGTCCTTGTAGGTACTGAAGCCCTCATTGCCCTTCTGGTCGTAGACGCACTTGGCCGCCATGGCCGCGTACTTGCTGTCGTCCTCGGGGTTGCGGGCTACCTGAGTTGAAATGAAAGGCCAGATCAGGGTGTACCACTTGACCTTGCCAGTATCGACATACTTGGTCTTGAGTTCAGGGGCCGCCGTGTCCTGAAAGTTCTTACAGGCTGGGCACTTGAAATCCTCTACGGCCACCACAGTCACGGGGGCGTCGGCCTTGCCGTCGAAGGGCAGGTTGGCAAGATTGAAGTTCACGGCTTTGTCGCCACTGGTAGTGGGCGCGGCAGCCTTGTGGGTCATGGCCCAAATGGCCAGTCCGATCAGGGCGGCAGCGATGAGCGTACCGATCAGAAGAACACTGCGGTTTGAATTGTTTCCGGAAAGTCGGGTCATATCGCAGCAAAGTTTAACGCGCCCGGTAGTCAGGCGCGTCAATGTGAGGTGAGACTGGAAGTCCGGGCGGCTCAGGTTTTCCTGGGGGGCTGCTCTTGTGCGCCCGGAACGTCGCCCAGGTCGAGGTCGATCACCGCCGCCGGGGTTTTGGCAGTCTGCGGCCTGGCCGGGCTGGGCACCACCACACGCGCAGCAGGAGAGACGACGATGGTTTCGGTTACTGGGCCGGGTGTGCTTGAGGCGGGTGTGCTTGGATTCGCCGAATTCACGCCGACTGGCGCGGCGGGCACCGGAACTGGCGCAGTCGGCTGAGGCACCGCTTTTGCTGTGGGGACTTGGGGCACGTCTGCCAGCCGTGTGCGCCTGGCCTGCCAGCGCCAGAGCAGGGTGCCCAGCTGGCGCAAAAAGCTGAAGCTCATAACGGCGATCATAGGGATGAAAGTCGCGTTGCGAAACTGCGACGTGCCGATCAGCGCCAGCGGTATCTTCATCTTGATCCCGATTTTGTCGGCTGCGATGATGGTCGCCATAAAAAGGAGCGCCGCAAACGGCACCACGAACGGCCCACCGGAATGCTTGAGCAGCAGCAGGGCGAACAGCGCGGCAAAGACCAGCGGAAAGACCGTGAACCACGGCTCGGGTGTGGCGTGCAAAAAGGGCAGGACGCCGAGCGCCAGACCGATGTACCCGAACCAGCCTGCAAATTCGTCGGCCACCAGGGTCAGCAGCACCCAGGCAAAGACCATCTTGGCCCAGCCGAAGCTGTCGCTGGGCACGCCCAGCAGGTAGGCGAGAACGGCGACGGTGGCCCAGCCCGCCACCAGACGTAGGGCAGTCCAGAGGCCGGAGCGAAGGCCAGCGTTATGGGTCGGTGCGGAAGCGGCGGTCATGCTCTCAAGGTTTTACCACGCCTGAGCATCACAGGCCGGATTCATGCCGTGGCGGTAGTGTCAGTCCATGCCTCTGTTAGCTCTGCTGACTGCCGCCGCCCTGAGTGTGCCCGCGTCTTATCAGGTACAGGACACTCAGAAACGCGGCCCCGATACGGTCATTCTGGCGGCGTATGTCAGCCCGGACGCGGTGGGCCATAGCCTGTTACTGATGCGGGATGGGGCGGGCAAGACGCGCTGGAAGCAGTATCTGGGTTGGAAGTACCGGATTGACGAAGCCAGCAAGCCAGGCGAGGTGAGCGTGACGACGTTGCTGCCGGGCGGCTCTGCTACCAACCTGACGCAGACGCTTGACGCAGCCACGGGTAAGCGGCTGGGTGTATTCAGGTGGATTCGGGCGGTGCCGACGAAGTAGGGGGGAGTGGTGGCCACCCCGCCAACTCAGCCCCTCAATCCTTCCCCTTCTTCTTCGCCGGAGCTTTAGCCGCAGCCTTCGCCTTAGCAGGCTTCTCCGCCTTCACCTTCTCCCCCTTACTTTCCGCCGCCCCAATTTCAGATGGAACTATCCCCGGCACCTTCCGCAGATACTCGCCGGTGTAGCTGGTCGGGTGCGCGGCCACTTCCTCGGGGGTTCCCGTCGCCACAATCTGCCCGCCGCGTATGCCGCCTTCCGGCCCCAGGTCAATGATGTAGTCGGCGCACTTCATCACGTCCAGGTTGTGCTCAATCACCACCAGCGTATTGCCGCCGTCGGCGAGGCGGTCAAGGACTTCCATCAGGCGGCGCACGTCTTCAAAGTGCAGGCCCGTCGTGGGTTCGTCCAGAATGTAGATGGTCTTGCCGGTGGCCCGTTTGCTGAGTTCGGTCGCGAGTTTGATGCGCTGGGCCTCGCCGCCCGACAGCGTGGTGCTGGGCTGGCCGACCTTCATGTAGCTCAGGCCCACGTCCAGCAGCAGCGCCATCTTGCGCTGAATGGTCGGAATGGCTTCAAAAAATTCGTGGGCGTCCTCCACGGTCATGTCCAGCACGTCGGCAATGGTCTTGCCGTTGTACTTCACTTCCAGCGTTTCGCGGTTGTAGCGTGCGCCCTTGCAGACCTCGCACGGCACGTAGATGTCGGGCAGGAAGTTCATCTCGATTTTCATCACGCCGTCGCCCTTGCAGTGTTCGCAGCGCCCGCCCTTGACGTTGAAGGAAAAGCGCCCGGCCAGATAGCCCCGCCGCCGCGCTTCGGGGGTGCGGGTGAACAGGTCGCGGATTTCGGTGAACATGCCGGTGTAGGTCGCCGGGTTGCTGCGCGGCGTGCGGCCAATCGGGGACTGGTCGATTTCGATGACCTTGTCCAGATGTTCCATGCCCTCTATGCGGTCATATTTGCCGGGCGAGGTCTTGGCCCCGTTCAGCTCGCGGGCCAGCGTGGCGTGCAGGATATCGGTAATCAGGGTGCTTTTGCCGCTGCCCGACGGCCCCGTCACCACCGTCATGGTGCCCAGCGGAATGCTGATGTCCACGTTTTGCAGGTTGTGTTCCCGCGCCCCGATGACCTTCAACGACAGGCCGTTGCCGCGCCGCCGCTGCTGGGGCACCTCGATTTTCATTTCGCCGCGCAGGTATTTGCCGGTCAGCGAGTCTTTGGCGTCGCGCACCTCGGCGGGCGTGCCGCTGGCGACCACCTCACCGCCGTGCACGCCCGCGCCCGGCCCCATGTCAATCAGGTAATCGGCGGCCAGCATGGTGTCCTCGTCGTGTTCGACCACCAGCAGGGTGTTGCCCAGGTCGCGCAGGTTTTTGAGGGTGCCAATCAGCCGTCCGTTGTCTTTGGGATGCAGGCCGATGCTGGGTTCGTCCAGCACGTACAGCACCCCGGTCAGGCCGCTGCCCACCTGGGTCGCCAGCCGGATGCGCTGCGCCTCGCCGCCGCTTAGCGTGTTGGCGGTGCGGTCAAGCGAGAGGTAGTCCAGGCCCACGTCTACCAGAAACTTCAGGCGGGTGCGGATGGCCTTGAGAATCGGAGCCGCCACCGCCGCGCCGAAGTCGCCGAGTGTGTACTCGTAATGCCGTGGCCCGTGTGCCTGCTGGCTGCCGCCGGTGTGGCCCTTGAGAAAGGGTTCAATGGCGGCGTGGTCGAGGGTGCCGCCCTGCAACTGCCCAAAAAACTGGTCGGCTTCCAGCACGCTCATGCCGCTGGCCTGCGAGATGTTGAGGCCGCCCGCCCGCACCGCCAGAATTTCGGGCTTGTAGCGGGTGCCGCCGCAACTGGGGCAAGGCTGGAGTTCCATCAGTTCTTCCAGCTTCTCGCGCATGAATTCGGACTCGGTGTCGGCGTAGCGGCGCTGAAGATTGGTCAGGACGCCCTCAAATTCGGTCATGAAGCGCGTTTCCTTGCTCGCCCGCTTGTACACCACCGGGAACGCCTCGCCGGGGCCGTGCAGCACGGCTTTCTGGGCTAGGGCTGGAAGCTCGCGCCAGGGCGTCTTGAGGCTGAAGTCCAGGTGAGCGGCCAGTGCCTGCAACTTGTCGTAGTAATAGATTCCGGCGTCGCTGCCCTTTTTTGTCCAGGGCAAAATTGCGCCGTCGTCAATGCTGAGTTTGTCGTCTATCACGCGCTCAGCGGTGAATTCCTGTTTGAAGCCCAACCCGCCACAGTCGCCGCACGCGCCGTAGGGGTTGTTGAAGCTGAAGCTGCGCGGCTCCAGTTCCTCCAGCACGCTGCCGTGTTCGGGGCAAGCGAACTTTTCCGAGTACAGTTCCTCGTGCGCTTCTCCCTCGGGGCCACCGTCGGGCAGCAGCACCCGCAGCAGGCCCTCGCCCCGGCGGATGCCCAGTTCCACCGACTCGGCAATACGTGCGCGGTCAGTATGACGCATGGTCAGGCGGTCAATCACCACGTCCACATCATGCTTTTCAAACTTTTCCAACTTCAGCTTCTCGGCCTCGTCCAGTTCGTACAGTGTGCCGTCTACCCGCACCCGCGCAAAACCCTCGCGCCTCAGGTCGGCAAACAGCTTGCGGTACTCGCCCTTACGCCCGCGCACCGCCGGGGCCAGCAGGATGGCGCGTTTGCCTTCAAAGCTGGCTAACAGGCGGTCGGTGACCTCGCTGGGACTTTGCTTTTCAATCTTGCGCCCGCAAACCGGGCAGTACGGTGTGCCGACGCGGGCATACAGCAGCCGCAGATAATCGTGAATCTCGGTGACGGTGCCCACCGTGCTGCGCGGGTTGTGGCTGGTGGTCTTCTGGTCAATGGAAATGGCCGGAGACAGCCCGGTGATGCTTTCCACGTCGGGCTTTTCCATCAGGCCCAGGAACTGCCGGGCGTAGGCGCTGAGCGACTCCACATAGCGGCGCTGGCCCTCGGCGTAGATGGTGTCGAAGGCCAGGGTGCTTTTGCCGGAGCCGGACACGCCGGTAATCACCACGAACTGCTCGCGCGGCATCTCGACGGTGATGTCCTTGAGGTTGTGTTCCTTCGCGCCGCGCACGATGAGTTTGTCTTGCATTTTGCTCCTCTGGGAGCGGTCTAAGGGTCTAAGGGTCTAAAGGTCTAAGGGGGTTTGCCCTTAGCTCATGGCCCAAAGCTCATAGCCCGCATAATTTCTGACGGGGGCGTAAGAGGTCGGGCCTCCTACGTTTACAAACGGGTCAGTTTAGCAAGCGGTGCGGCGGGTATTCCAGAACGGACTTTCATGTGGGCCTGAGCCGCGAAGCCTCAACTGTGGGACATGAACAGACGAGCGATGACCCTGGGGATGGCGCTGCTGGCAGGTTCGTTTTTCGGTCAGGGGCGGGCTGCCGAGGTGCCCAGCGGCCTGACTCCCCAGACCTACCTGACCCTGGCCCTGAATTACATTCAGAACAACGCCCTCAACACCGCCAGAATCGACTGGCCGCAGACTAATGCCAGAGCCATGGCGCTGGCCACGACAGTCAAAACGCCCGCCGAAACCTACCCGTTCATCCGCGCCGTAATTGCCCAGCTGGGCGACCATCACAGCTCTTTCTGGGCACCGGGCGAGAGCCTCAGTACCTCCGATAGCGTCACACAGGACGCCGGGTATCATTCCATTTTGCAAAGCGGCGGCGTACACGAGGTCTATCTGGTCAGGCCGGGCAGCCGCGCACAGCAGGCGGGCCTCGCGCCGGGCGACCTGATTCTGGAACGGAAAACGCTTTCCGGCGGGCAGGTGCAGATTCGCTGGCGAAAACCCGGCCAGAGTCCCAGCCAGAGCACTGTAACGACCCTACCCACCTCGCCGAATACCGCCCCGCAGCCAGCCAGCGCCGAGCCCCTGGGGAACGGAGTCGTGCGTTTCTCGCTGTTCAGCAATGTTCCGGCCAATACGCCCCAGACACTGAGCCGCTATGCCCAGCAGGCGCAGAGCGTGATTGGCTCAGCAGAAAAACAGGCGTCCTGCGGCTGGGTGCTGGACCTGCGGCAGGACCCCGGCGGCAGCACCGCTGCCCAGATGCTGGCGCTGGGGCCACTGCTGGACCCGGCGGCCAGGGTGACCTACATTCCACATCGCGACCCGGCTGAGGCGCAGTTCACCACCTACCAGAACGGGCAGGTGAGCGCCCACAGCCCCAGGCTGACCCAGCCGTTAACCCTTCAGGTAACCGCGCCAGTGGTTCTGAGCAGACCTGTTCCACCGCTGGCCGTTTTACAGGGGCCAGCCACCGCCAGCGCCGCCGAGGGTCTGCTGGTCATGCTGCGGGGGCGGCCCCAGACCCGCTTTTTTGGCGAACCCAGCGCCGGTGTCCCCACGGGCAACATCGGCCAGACACTGCCGGACGGAGCGCACATTACCCTGACCGAGGGCGTGACCCAGGACCGCAACGGAAAGATGTACGACTCGGCCCTGACGCCGGAGGTCAGCGTCCCCGCCTTCAAAAACTTTGGGACGCCCGCTGATCCGGCGTTACAGGCGGCGCAACGCTGGTTGCGTGACGTCTGTCACTCCTGAAGGCTAATCGTTTCCCTTCTTCTTGACCGTCACGCGCTTTGGCGCAGGTGGCCCGGACGGCTGGGGCTTCTCCGGCGGCCCGACCACCTCACCGCGCATCTGGTCAAAGGACGGTTTGCCGGGGCCGCCCAACGCAATCGCCAGGGCGCAGACCAGCAGAATCAGCGGAACTTCCATGCCGCCCCTGAAAAAATCCTTGCCCCAGTGGGCGTAATAGATGGCCGCGCCCATGACCAGCGCCAGAGCGAAGGCAAAGGGCCGCGCCCCCAGCCCCAGAACAATCAGGATGCCGCCCGCCAGTTCCAGCGTGGCGACCAGCGGGGCGGTGAGCAGCGGCATCGGCACATGCCACCCCTTGAACTGCGCGGTGGTCGGCCCCAGCCCCTTGTAAAAGATGGCCTGCGCCCCGTGCAGCGCGAACATGGCCCCCAGCATCAGCCGCAGCAGTCCCAGCGCCAGTTCGGGGTGACGGGTCATGCGGTCAGTTTACGGGTTCGGGGGGCAGGCTGTACGCCGGGTCACGTTGGGGCTGTCGGACCTGGGCCG
>JAGLBK010000105.1 GCA_018260275.1 Deinococcus sp. | reverse complement strand
TCAATTTCAGAACCTGCTCAAATTGACCGTTTGACACCTCTAAAATTTACCAGCTGACTTTCGCAGGAGGTCTAGTACACGGAGTTTATGCAGGAACTGGAACAGGCCTACCCAGAAGCCAGGCAAATCACTCTCATGCAGGACAATTTGAATACCCATCATGGCGGTAGTTTTTACAAGTGGCTGGAACCAGAAACGGCTCACCAGTTGGTGAGCCGCTTTGAATGGATCTATACGCCGAAACATGCGTCTTGGCTGAATATGGCTGAGCTTGAATTTAGTGCCTTGCAGCGCCAGTGTCTCAATCGGCGAATTCCAACTGTTGAGCGACTTCGGGATGAAGTCGAGACTTGGGTTAGGGCCCGCAATGCAGCCCGACTGAAGCTTAACTGGCAGTTCTCAGTTCAGGATGCCCGACGTAGTTTTGGTCGGCATTACAAAACTATACGGAATAATTGAACGCTGTACTAGCAGCGCAAAGAATGAGTTGTCAATATATATAAACAGATGGCACACTAGTGGTATCCCTTATCATTTGAAAACTATTTCTACCTTTCACTTGACATTCATCAGGCAAAAGCGCAAACTTCCTTTGAAGATCTATGACTGATACCTCTGCCCCCCTGATTCCGGCCCACCGTTGGGCGATTATCGATTCGACCCTGCGTGAGGGCGAGCAGTTTGCCAAGGGGAACTTCAAAACGGGCGATAAGATCGAGATTGCGCGGGCGCTGGACGCCTTTGGAATTGAATTCATCGAAGTCACCACGCCGATGGTCAGCGAACAGACCCATGCCGATATCCTTAAGCTGACCAGTCTGGGGCTGAAAAGTAAGTTCCTGACCCATGTCCGGTGTCATCTCGACGACGTGCAGCGGGCCGTAGATACCGGTGTAGACGGCCTAGACCTGCTGTTCGGCACCAGCAGCTTTCTGCGCGAGTTCAGTCACGGCAAGAACATCGGACAGATCATTGATACCGCGCAGCAGGTGATCGGCTGGATCCGGGACCACCACCCCGAAATCCAGATCCGTTTTTCCGCCGAGGACACCTTCCGCAGTGAGGAAGAGGATCTGATGGCGGTCTACAAGGCCGTTTCCGACATGGGCGTTCACCGCGTAGGGCTGGCCGATACCGTCGGGGTGGCTACTCCCAGACAGGTTTATACCCTCGTGCGCGAGGTTCGCAAGGTCATCCACGACGACTGCGGCATCGAGTTTCACGGCCACAACGACACCGGGTGCGCCGTGTCGAACGCCTATGAAGCCATCGAAGCCGGGGCCACCCACATCGACACGACCATTCTAGGTATCGGCGAGCGCAACGGGATCACGCCGCTGGGCGGTTTTCTGGCCCGGATGTTCACCTTCGACCCCCAGGGCCTAGTGGACAAGTACAGCCTCGAAATGCTGCCGGAACTCGACCGCATGATTGCCCGGATGGTCGACCTGCCCATTCCCTGGAACAACTACCTGACCGGAGAATTCGCCTATAACCACAAGGCCGGAATGCACCTTAAGGCCATTTATCTCAACCCCGGCGCGTATGAGGCCATTCCCCCGGGGATCTTCGGCGTGGGCCGCCGCATTCAGGCCGTCAGCAAGGTCACGGGCAAGCACGCCATTGCCCACAAGGCCCGTGAGCTGGGCCTGCATTACGGTGAGGACGCCCTGCGCCGCGTGACCGATCACATCAAGGCCCTGGCCGAGCACAATGAACTCGACGATGCCAACCTTGAAAAACTGCTGCGTGAATGGGTCAGCGCCTGAGCTGAACTTCACCTTCCAACGTAAAGAAGCGACCCCCATTTGACTGGTGTCGCTTCTTCTTTCTTTGTAGAGACAAAATCTCAGCTTGCCTTCACGGAATCTCCAGTTCTCCGTTCCAGCCGGGGGACAGTTCCAGAAGCATTTGCAACGGCGTTTCGCCATGTTTCAGCAAAAAGGTCAGGAAATTCATCTCGCGTTCCTGTGGTACGCCGTTCGGCAGCAGATGTTTCTTCAGCCGGGTCAACTGCCCCGAGCGCTCGTCCTCCGCGCGGGCGAGGGCACGGACCGCCAGCTCCTGAAGGTGTGCTATCCGGGCCGTGGTGCGGATCTGGGTTTTTGCCGCCGCCCCTTCGAGCGTGGGGTCCAGGGCCGCCAGTTCGCCCGTCAGCGCTCCAAGTTGCTCCCGAATGGCCTGTAGCCGCTCCGCCGAGACCGCTCCGGCCTGTCGCTCGGCGGCCAGGGCGCGGCCCAGCACACCTTCCGGGTCGGCCTGGACCTGCGCCGCCGTGGTGCCCAGTCGCCGCATGATCCGGGCCACGTTCGGTTCCAGCCACGTCACACTCAGGCGCGGCCACAGCAGGGGCTGGTGCAGGCCGTGCAGCTCGTACACCTCACGGAGCTGCGCCCCATACGCGATTTCGCCCGGCCCGACCACAAAGGCCAGGGTAGGCAGCAGGGTGTCCTGCACGGCGGGACGCAGTCCGGCAGCGGGGGTCAGTCGGCTGGGGTCGTCCTCTAGCAGGGCCAGCAGTTCGTCACGGCTGTACTCACGGGTGCCGGATTGAAAGCGCTTCCCATCAAAGCGCAGCAGGCGGCGCTGGCCGTCCTCTTCCTCGACGAACAGATTGGTCGCTCCCGCCGGGCGGCGCAGCTGCGGCTCGAATCCGGCGCGTTCCAGTCGGTGGGCCGCGTCCTCGATCTTTTCCGACGAGGCCAGTGGCTGCTCCAGTTCCCGCCTGAGCGCCGGGGCCATCAGTCTGGCCAAAGCCGGAAACATCGGGTCGAGAACCAGCAGCCCAGCCGTGGACAGCAGCCCATGAATCAGGCGGGCAAATACATCGGCGTAGGAGCCGCCGCCTGAAACCGCCTGCTCGATTCGCCCACTGACCGCCGCCCGGTACTCTGCTGGGGCGTCGAATTCGGCCAGCAGCTGCCTGATCTGCGCGGTCCATTCTTCCCGCCACGCGATTCGTCCGATAGGCTGGCCTTCCGGCACGTCCAGCACCAGGCGGTGCAGCCGCTCGCTCATGTCCAGCAGCGTGGTCGAAGCCACCTCCGCCGCGTCGTGGTCCTGACTGGCAATCCAGTAGATCGCGACCACCGGGGCCTCTTCATGGTCGAGCGAACGCGCCAGCAAGGCGGCGTCGGCGGCTTTATGCACGCTATAAGCCGGGCCGGTCAGCACTCCTGCCTGCTGACCGGTGACTACCACTCGCGAAGCCGGGTGGGCCAGTCGGTCCAGCAGAGCCTGCGTTTCTGCATTCAAGGTGCCCAGTGAGCGGTGATAGTCCCGCAGGGCCCCAGCCAGTGCTGCGCGGTCGATCCCGGGCCGTGCTTCTGCCTGGGCCTGGGCCAGTCCCTGAGCGGGCAGACGTATAAAGTCCGTCATCTCGCCCTGTTTGTATGCTGTTGCAATAGTCCGCGCCACGTTCAGCCTGCCTCCCTGAAAACTCCTGCTCCTACTCCGGGCGCAAGATACTCACTTCAAAACATACACTGCAAAATACACCCTGGACGATCTTTCAGGCGCTCAGTACCTTACACTTAGCCTTCCGGGTCAGGCAAAACTACTTAGCGCAGCGGCTCACGGGCCGCCCGCAACAGACCGTCATGGTCCGTCAGGATAATCCGGCGGTAGCCCAGGTCGAGCAGCCCCCGGTTGCGGAAATCACCGAGCAGCTTGGTAATGGTTTCACGCGTACTGCCGACCACATGCGCCAGGTCCTGATGCGACACCCGTTCCCGCAGCGCCAGTGTACCGGTCTCGCTCCATTCGTCTTCACGCTCGGCCAGGGTCAGCAGGGCCAGGGCCAGCCGCTGGGAAACTTCGAGAAACACCAGTCCGGCCAATCTCTCCTGAACCCCGCGTGTCTGCCGGGTGATCTGCTCGGTCAGGGCGACCCCCACCGCCGGGGCCAGCTGCGTCAGGCGGCTCAGGGCGTCGTGGCCCAGCACCAGCGCCTCAATGTCATCCATCGCCTCGGCGTACATCCCGTACCTCGCGCCGAGCACCAGCGCCGATACCCCCAGGAGCGCCCCCGGCCCATGAACGTCCAGGGTGACTTCACGGGCATTGGACCCCAGCCGGTAGAGCCTGACCGCGCCGCGCGTCAGCACGTATAGCGCTTCTGCCGGGTCCTCGGGGTGAAACAGCAGTTCTCCTCTGGCCCAGTGCCCGGTCCGGCCAGCGGAGGTCAGGTGGCTCTGGGCATCGGGGGGTAACGTTTGAAAGGCGCCCGGAAACATAGGGGCAGTATGCCGCACCCGGAGACCCGGAGTATCCAGATAAACTGTCGGTCAGTTGCCCCCCGCCCCCGGCCGTCTCTATTGCCGCGCTCCGCTGGTCTAGAATGCCCACCAGCATGACTCAAGTCCGCCGACTGACCCTGTTCGACCTGCCTCTGGACGTGATTACGCTGGAGCAGACGCTAGGCCGCCTGGGAAGCTGGATGTTTGAGGCCCCCAGAACCTCACATACGGTCGTTACTCTCAACCCCGAATTCATTGTGCAGAGCCGCACTGAACCGGAGTTTGTCGCGGCCATGCAGGCCGCCGATCTGGTGACGGCAGACGGCGTCGGTATCGTGTACGCCGCCCGGCAGCTTGCCAGAGCCGAAGTGCCCCGCGCTCCCGGCTTCGATATCGCCACTGGCCTGATGCGCCAGCATGGCCCCAATCTGCGAGTTTACTTTCTGGGGGCCAAACCCGGAGTGGCTGAGCAGGCGGCGCAGAAGGCCGCCCAGGACTACGGCATTCAGGTGGCTGGCGTGCATCACGGTTATTTCAAGCAAGACGGGGACCGTGAAGTGGCCGAACTGGTACGCGACTCACAGGCTCATCTGCTGCTCACTGGCATGGGCGCGGGCCGCCAGGAAATCTTTAACCAGTACTGGCGCCAGGTGCTCAACACGCCGGTCTGTATCGGCTGTGGCGGCGTTATAGACGTGCTGGCCGGAACCGCGCAACTGGCCCCCGACTGGACCCGCAAGCTAGGCGTCGAATTTGTCTGGCGCATCGCCAGTGACCGTAAACGCTGGGGCCGCGCCCCCAAACTGGCCCAGTTCGTGGCGATGGTTCAGGCCGAAAAGCGTGCCCACGGACGGCCTTAGAGCATTGTGCAAAAGGGTGGTGCTTTCTTGACCATCTTTTTGCCGAGTGGAACGACCGGTTTGACTTGGGAGGGTCAACCTTTACCAGGAGTCGCCGCCCCCGGCAGGCGGCCAGTAACCTAGCGCCTGCCGCACGCTGACGATCTGCCCGAAGTGATGCGCGGTGTGCAGCGCCATATCGGCGAGCAACTCACCGATGGTTTCCTCATGGTTCACCGGGTTAGACAGGTCAGGCCGCGCGGCGTGCGGGTCTATGCGGGCCAGCAGCTCATAGAACTCGTTCTTGAGCTGGTTCCATTGCCTAGGCTGCACGCTTGGCCAGGTCTCGGCGGCGTGTCTGGGGTAGGGCTGGGCCGCGCCCATTTCTATGATCTCCAGCATCCAGCGGTTCCACCAGTTGATGTGCGCGACCAGTTCCGCCACGCTGTGCGGCAGTTGTCCGGCGCGGGAAGTCGCCTGCTCGTCGCTCAGGTCGCTGAGGGCGGCCTCGACTCCGACAAAAGCCTGTCCTCCACGAAACAGTCTGGGAAGTAGTCGGGCAAAAGCCAGCTGAGAACGGATACTCCGGTCGGCGTCAGTCATAGCCTCAGTCTGCCAGATGTTCAGCCCTGGCGCTCAGCCCACAGCGCGGCCCCGATCAGTCCGGCCTCTGCCCCCAGCGCGGCGTGAACCACTTGCGGCTGATACCGAGCCGGGAAAGCGGCGAGCGCCCCGTTCACGCGCTGTAGGTAGCCGGGCCGCAGCCCCACGCTGCCCCCTAACGCTACCCGCGTCACGCCTAGCAGAGCGGCTATATCCGCCACTTTCCAGGCAATTAAACTGGCCGAGTGGCGGTAAAGGGTCTCGGCGGCGGGGGTTCCGGCTTCGGCTAGGTCACACAGCTCGCGGGCCATTCCCGGCCCCTGCGTCAATCCCTGCGCTAAAGCCTGGGTGCCCAGCGCCGTACCGCTCGTCTCAAATTCCAGTGGCCCCAGCTTCAGCGTACCTTCCGGTGGCAACCCGAAGCCTGTTTGCCAGCGGGCAGGAACCGACACGAATCCCAGTTCCGCGTCCAGTCCGTTGGCCGCCAGGTGCAGGTGGTGGCCCAGAACCAGCCCGGCTCCTACGCCCGTACTGACGGTAATGAACATGAATTCGCTCGTGCCCTGGCCCGCTCCGGCTGCAAACTCGCCCCAGGCAGCGGCGCGGGCGTCGTTGAGCACCGTGCAGGGCAGGCCCAGGCCCTGGCCGAGCTGCTGCGCCAGCGCAATACCGTCCCAGCCGGGAAAGGTATGGGCCGCCGTGGCCGTCACGCTGCCGTTGGCCACCGCCCCGGCGCACGCTACGCCGACCGCACTCGCCTGGGCGGCGAAGGGCCGGGCCAGGGAAAGAGCGGTCTGAATCACGGCGTCCGGCAGCGCGGGGCGGGGCGTGGGCTGCTCTGCACGAATGGTTACTTTGCCGTTCTCGATCAGGGCTGCGCGGATGGTGGTTCCACCGATATCGAGGGCCAGCAGTCGCTTGGTCATAGGCCTTATTGTGGCGCACCAGAAAAAGCAGCCTCTCTTCCGGCTCCCGAAATTGCTACCCTGTACCCATGCAGCAGCGGGAAGTCATTTTCCAGACTGAATACAAGGGCTTCCACATCGAGATCGTGCGCGTGAGTGCCGTCATAGACGCGCCGGGCCGCAAGATGAAGGTCGAGCGGCGCTTGCAGGCGTTTATCGACCAGATGCCGCTAAAGTACGCCGAGAACGAGCGCCCCGGTCTGCAACAGGATCTGCTGGAACTCGCGCAGGCTATCGCCGACCAGCTGCCCGGTAAGCCCCCCTCTAGCGGCGCCTCCGAAACAGACCCTTCCCTGGACTGAGGTTACTGTGACTGAGACTACTGGCGTGTGCTCCTGACCCTCACAGAAACTTTTGCCCATTGACGGAAGGAAATGCTGTGGCTACTTCTGTCTGGCTCCTGGCCGCGTTGCTGGCAGGCTGAACCGTTAAAGGGGACTGGTCCGGCAGGCTGTGGCGCTGGCTCAGCTCGGCGAACGAGTTGACCAGGGCGCGGTAGCCGTTCAGAAACTGCGTGTATTCCTGCCGCGCGGAGTTCAGGCGGCTTTGCAATTCCAGGTAGCGGTCGCTGAACTGCTGCTCCAGTTCGCCGATGCGCTCGGTATGCTGCCGCTCACGCCTGAGCGTCAGCTCGTGCTGCTCGCGTTCCAGGTCGGTAAAGCGGGTCCGGAAGGCGATTTCCAGGGAAGCGATGCGGCCCTGGTGTTCCATTTCGAGCTGGGCGTTACGCACCTCCTGGTTTTTCTGCATTTCCTGAATCTGATTTGCGGCCTGGGCCAGCAGCAGTTCGCTTTCCCGGATGGCATTTTCTTTCATGTCGTGCGCGATTCGCTCGGCGGCGACGATGACCCGGCGAATTTCTTCCTCCTGCTGGCGCTTTTCGTTCAGTTCCGTACTCGCGGCGGCCAGTTGCTGCTGCAAGGTCTGCCGTTCGCGCAGTAAATCTTCGACCGTGTTGCCCAGTTCGGCCAGGTAGTGCTGCACCGCGACCCGGTCGTATCCGTTGACCCTGGTCGGGAAAGTCTGCTGAGTGATCTCCAGTGGCGTCAATTTCATGTGAAGAGGCTCCTTCCAACCCGGACAAGTGTAGCGCCCGCTGCAATTGCCAGAGGATAATCGTCGCTCATGCCCATGCTCAGTTCCGGCAGCCCCAGGTCGTGCGCTCGCCGGGCCGTAGTCTCAAAGAGCTGCCGCGCCGCTTCCGGTTGACCATAGGGGGCCATGACCATCAGGCCGCGCACTTCCAGACCTGTGGCCCGGACCTGTTGCACCAGTTCAGTAAGTTTCTCAGGGGGGACGCCGTGTTTCTGGGGTTCACCGTTATGCACTTGAAGCAGCACAGCCGGTGCCTGCCCCCACTTCTCGGCGGCGGTTGCGAGTGCCTCGGCCTGCCACAACTCCTCGACCGTGTGAATGAGCGTGACGTCCCGCAGATATTTGATCTTGTTGGCCTGGAGAGGGCCGATAAAGTGCCACTCGGCCCCCGGCAACTCCATTTTTTTATCTCGCAGCTCCTGCCCCCGGTTTTCGGCCAGCGGAAAGGAGCCGTGTGCCAGGACTTTCTGGCAAATAGCTTCTATGCTCTGGCCTTTGCTGACCGCCACGAGCCGGACCTGTTCTGCCGGGCGCCCGGCGTCCGTTGCCGCCTGCCGTATTCCGGCCAGGACTTCAGGGAGGCTCATATCCTGCCTGCTGAGTTGCTGGTTTCTGGGAGAGGGCACATGCCTTGCATTGTCGGGGTCATGCTCTGGCGACTCAAGCGGGAAAGGCTTCATTCAGTAGAAAGGAACAATAAATTCACGCGTAAGTTTAATCGTGAATATTTTCACTTAATATCTCAGAGTAAGACCCTGTTTGCAAGAGCAGGGTCTTAGCTGATCTATTCCACCGCAGGCAGGGTCGCCACACCCAGTTCAGCCAGTTGAGGCGCTTCGACAGGGGAGGGGGCCAGGGCCATCAGGTCCGAGCCACGGTTATTCTTGGGGAAGGCGATCACTTCACGGATGCTGCTCGCGCCGCTCATTACCATGATGAGGCGGTCGAAGCCCCAGGCGATGCCGCCGTGCGGG
>JAGLBK010000104.1 GCA_018260275.1 Deinococcus sp. | reverse complement strand
CACGCTTCTTGGTTGAATATGGCTGAGATGGAATGGGCTGTCGTGCAGCGCCAATGCATAGATCGCCGGATACCGACAAAAGAGGAACTAGAAACGGAAATTGCAGCTTGGGAACGGCATAGGAATGCAAGGACAGTCCAGGTGAACTGGCAATTCACCACTCAGACGGCGAGAGACAAGATGGCACGCCACTACAACCAAGTCGAATAGATACCCTCATGCCTGTGGTCATCCACTAGAGCATTTGACATAAGAAAGCTATGGACTGTCGACCCTCGCCCCTTGTGGGAGGGGGCCTTGCAAAGCAAGGGGTGAGGGGGCCACAGGGCAACTTCTTTTTGTCAGATGCTCTAGCTTCCAGCCGCTCCCTACGCATTCGTGTTGAGGGCAAGTCGGTTAAGCGCACACCAGGGATGGTCGGTCAGTCCGGCGACCATCCCTGGACGGTTGAGGAGGTACTGCGGTTTAGGATTCCACCCATTCAAAAGGCAGCTTGAACGCACTCCACGCTGTCCTATGGTACTACCCTTTATCCAACATGCTCTAAAAAAGAGCTGCTCCTACCTATAGAGGCAGAGCAGCCAGATAGAGTAGAGATTTAGAGGCCAAAGTGAGCGCGGTTCTTCTCGATGTAGCTTTCTTCGCCCGCAGGCACGTCTTCCTCAGGATAAATCGCACTGACCGGGCAAGCGGGGACACAGGCGCCACAATCAATGCACTCGTCCGGGTGGATCAGGAACATTTCGCCCGCGTCGTAGATACATTCGACGGGGCAGACCTCGGTGCAGGCCTGATCTTTGGTGCCAATACAGGGGCTGGTAATAACATGCGGCATAAACGACAGTATGCACACGCCGACCAGCGATAGCAAGGGCCACAGCGTGTCATTTTAAAGCGTGTCTACCACGGAGCGAGAAGGTTCAGCTGGTGGGAGGTGCGATATGGTCGACGGCCAATTGCAAGTCGGCCTCTTTGTCGACATCTGTACCAACAGCCGCGTGTGGGGTGATCAGAGCCTGTGCAGAAACGCCCACAATATCGGTGATTTTTTGTTCGAGTCCTGCGACGGTGAGACTTCCGGTCAAAAGTTTGAAAAGCGTACTGAGACCAATAATACGGGCGAGTTTCAACGGGGTTTTACGGGCAGCCAGGACGTCACGCAGGCGGGGAAGGAATTTTTTGATCAGGCGTGGATCGAGGATGAAGAGATTTCCGCCCGTGAATGTGCCGCCTTTGACCTTGACGAACGTGCGTTTGACGCCGGGGTAGGCCGCCTCACAGTCTTCACGGCGAACCACGGGATAGACAAAACCAGCTTCGATCGGTGCGCTGTCGAGGACGTCCCTAAGCTGGGCGGCGCTGAGGAGCGGGATATCCGCCGTGACCACCAGGACACGCTCGTTGGGGGCCAGGCCCGACTGGGTAATGGCTTCGACTCCCGCTTCGAGGTTGCCCAGCAGAGTGCCGTGATCGGTCACTCGCACATCTATAAAAGGCTCAAGCTCGGGGGTGGTCGGCCCGACATAGGCAATCCGCTCGACTCTGCCACTGTCACGCAAAGTCCGTAGGACGTAGGCGGCCATGGGGAGGCCGTGAATAGGGATCAGCGGTTTGACGTTGACGCCGTGTGCAGAGGCAAAAGCGTCCCCTGGTTCACCGCCGCCCAGTACGACGGCACTCCAGCGTGTCTCACTTGGATTCATCAGTGCTCAGCCTAGCAGAGGAAGAATCAGGACAGCCTGAAACCCTTCGCCGGGGCTACTGCTGAGTTCGAGACGGCCCCCATGCAATTCGGCGGCCCGGCGGGCGAGGGCCAGCCCCAGCCCGTGGCCGTCGCCAGTCCGGCTGCTGTCCGGGCGGTAAAAGGCTTCACCCAGCCGGGCGAGCGTACCGGCGGCAACACCGGGGCCGTCGTCCTGAACGGTGACGCTGGCCTCGCCGGGGCGGGCCTCGACACGGACGGTGACGGTGGAGTCTGGCGCGTGCTTGACGGCGTTCATGGTCAGGTTCCAGATGGCCTGGCCCAGCAGGACGCGGTCGCCGGTGATCGTGACCGGTTGCGGGGCCAGCAGGTCCACGTCGGCCAGGGGAGCCAGTTCACGGGCGCGGTCCACCGCGTCGGCGGCCAGTTCGCGCAGGGGAACAGGCGCGTGGGCCATCGAATCTGGTTCACGGGCCAGCAGCAGCAGATGGTTGGCCAGGGTAGAGAGCCGGGTGATGTCCTGGCCAATTTCCTTCATCTCGCTGCGGTAGCGTTCCGGCTCACGCTCGCGGCTAAGGGTGGCGTCTACGCGGGCTTGCAGGGCAGCCAGCGGACTGCGCAGATCATGCGCGGCGGCGCGCAAGAAAGCCTGTTCGCGCTCCCGCGAGTCGGCCAGTCGGCCAAAACTGTTTTGCAGGGTCAGGGCCAGTCGGCCCAGTTCGTCGCCGCTCCGGGTGCCCGGTAGTGGGCGGCGCAGGTCCCCACTTTCACCGACCTGCCGCGCCGCACCCTCAAGGGCCTGCACCGGTTGCAACAGGCGTCCAGCGACCAGCCAGCCCAGCAGCAAGGCGAGTAACAGCGCCGCTGGCAAAAGCCAGGTCAGGGCACGGACGAAAGCGGCGCGGGTTTCTTGTAGAGAGCGAATATCGGAAACCACCGTCAAAACCGCCTGCGCCCCCCGAAGCGTCCGGACAGTGATCAACTGATCGCCCAGCTGATACTGTCCCTGGCCCAGCGCCGCCGGGATATCCGTGGGAAAGTGGCGGGTAGCTTGAAACTCGCCGGTCACGGTATTGAGCAAGCGCAGCTCTATGCCGCTACGGTGGCCTCCAGCGTCGGCTATGCGTTCCAGATCGTTGGCCGAGACCGCCACGCTACCTGGCAGCAGATGCTCGGGATCCAGGGGATTGTCAGAGCGGCTGCGAATAAAATTTTCGGCGCGTTCCTGCGCCGTGGCCGAGAGACTGTTGGCCCGCTCCAGCTGAGTGCGCCGCATCAGGCCATTGACCGCAAAGAAAAGCCCGCCTGCCACCAGCAGCACCGCCAGACCCGTCGACAGCGCGGCCCAGAGCGCCAGCCGCGTGCGGAGGGTCAGCCGTGGATGCTCCTTAGCGTTCCACACGGTAGCCACGGCCACGTTCACTGGTTACCGCTTCAGGGGCGAGTTTGCGGCGCAGATAACGCACGTACACGTCCACGATGCGAGACTCGCCGTCGAAGGCCGGACCCCAGACGCGGTCGAGCAGTTCTTCGCGGGTAAACCAGCGCTCGGGGGTCAGGGCCAGGGCTTCGAGCAGGGCGTACTCGCGGCCCGTGACCGCGACCTCCTGCCCGTCCCAGACCACCGTGCGGGCCACGGTATCGATCCGGCCCCGCCCCTCACAGAACATGACCTGTGGGGCGCTTTGCCCCCGCTCACGCCGCGTCAGTGCCCGCAGGTTGGCGAGCAGTTCGGGCATGGCAAACGGCTTGACCATGTAGGCGTCGCCGCCCAGGTCTAGGCCCTCGACGCGGTCCTCGACTTCGCCCCGCGCCGTCAGGAACAAAATCGAGGATTCGACGCCGCTGTCACGCAGTTCCCGCGCGATCTCGAAGCCGTTCATGCCGGGCAGCATCACGTCGAGAATCATCAGGGGATAGTCGCCCAGCATGGCCTGTTCGAGTCCGTCGGTGCCCGTTGCCGCCCAGGTGACCGCGTAACCCGCCTCGCGGAGTGCCCCGATGGTGGGTTCGGCGATGCGGGGATCGTCCTCGACAAACAGTAGCCTCATACGGTGCTCAGTCTAGGCGCAGTGGTTAAGCAGGCGTGAGTGAGGGCCGCAAGGCGACGCCTGTTGTGCATAGACTCAATTGAGTCAGAGTGGCTCTCTGGCCCCCCCCACCCCGGTGAGGCGGTTTTTAGGGCCGGTCCCGCGCCGCAGCCCCCGATCCGCTAACCTGACATGTTATGACGCCTGAACGTTACGCCAAGATTCTCAGGGTGCTAAGCCACCGCCAGCCCACCCTGACCGTGCTGATGGACGAGGTCAATAAGCCCCACAACCTCTCGGCCATCGTGCGGACCTGCGACGCGGTGGGGGTGCTTGAGGCCCACGCGGTTCCGCCCAGCCACGGGACGCTGGCCACCTTCGAGGGCCACACCTACGACGCGACCAGCGGCAGCGCCCACAAATGGGTCGGCGTCCAGAGCCACTCCGACGCCATCAGCGCCGTGCGCGAGTTGCAGGGTAAGGGGTTTCAGGTGCTGGCTACGCACCTCTCGCAGCGCAGCGTGGATTACCGCGAACCCGACTACACCAGGCCCACCTGCGTGCTGCTGGGCGCCGAAAAATGGGGGGTGTCGGACGAGGCTGCCGAGGCCGCCGACCAGAACATCATCATTCCCATGTTCGGGATGGTGCAGAGCCTGAACGTCTCGGTGGCGGCAGCGACCATCTTGTTCGAGGCGCAGCGGCAACGGCTGGCCGCCGGAATGTACGCGCAGCCTCAGCTGACGCCGGAGGAACTGGCGCGTCGGGCCTTCGAGTGGGGCTATCCGGACCTGGCCCCCGCCTACCGGGAGCGCGGCGAGGCTTACCCGGCGCTGGACGAGCAGGGGCAGATCGCCGGTTAGGGTCCCAAACGGGGCGCAGCCCATGCAGGCGCTGAGGCAGGCCAGCCCACGCCGTTTTACCCGGTTCAAACAGTCCCATCTGTACGCACGACGCTGACCCGGACTTGATGAGGCGCGGCGTACACTGTGACCTATGAGTGACCTTCTGGAAACTGTACGCAGCCTCGCCAAGAAGACCGACACCAAGATTGTCCTGGTTGTGCTGGACGGTGTGGGCGGTCTGCCGCTGGAACTGAACGGCGACACCGAACTGGCAAGCGCTATAACGCCCAACCTCGACACGCTGGCCCAGGACAGTCAGCTGGGGCTGGTCGAACTGGTCGGCGCGGGCATTACCCCCGGCTCTGGCCCTGGCCACCTGAGCCTGTTCGGGTACGATCCCCTGAAGTATGTGGTCGGGCGTGGGGCGCTGAGTGCCGTGGGCATCGGCGTCAAGCTGAATACGGGCGACGTCGCTGTGCGCGGCAACTTTGCCACTCTGGGAGCGGGCCGCGTCATCGAAGACCGCCGGGCCGGACGCCCCAGCGACGAAAAAAATGCCGAGATCGTGACCAGGCTCAAGGCCGCTATTCCGGAGATCGGCGGCACCCCGGTCGAGATCTATACCGAGTCCGAGCACCGCTTTGTGGTGGTGTTCCGGGGCCAGCCGGGTGAGCCGCTGGGAGCCAACATCAGCGACGTGGACCCGCAGATCACGGGGGTAGCGCCGCACGTGGCCGCCGCCACCGACCCCGCCAGTGAGAAGACCGCCGCACTCATCAACAGCTTTGTGGCCCGCGCTGAGGTCGCTCTGAAAGACGAGCCGCAGGTCAACGGCGTGCTGTTCCGCGGCTACAGCGACGTGCCGCACTTCCCAAGCTTTGCGGACGTGTACCAGCTCGACGCCGCCTGCATCGCCAGCTACCCGATGTACAAGGGCCTCGCCAGTCTGGTCGGCATGGAAGTGCTGCCCGTCGAGGGCCACGAGGACGCGCTGGACGGCAAAGTCAAGGCCTTGCAGGACAACTGGGACAAGCACGACTTCTTCTTCTTCCACGTCAAGAAGACCGACAGCACCGGCGAGGACGGCAACTTTGCCGAGAAGGTGCACAAGGTCGAGATTTTCGACGAGCTGCTGCCCCAGCTTCTGGCGCTGAAGCCCGACGTGCTGGCGATCGTGGGCGACCACAGCACGCCCAGCAAGCTGCTGAGCCACAGCTGGCACCCCGTACCCCTGCTGATCCACGGAGGGCATGGCCGCCGCGACGCCGCCGCCCGCTTTACCGAGGAAGAAGCCCAGAAAGGCACGCTGGGCCTGCGCCGGGGCACCGACGTCATGCCGCTTCTGATGGCGAACGCGCTGAAGCTGAATAAGTACGGCGCCTAAGCTTTTTCAGGCGGCAGGTGGTCTTGACCGAGATGGTCGGGGCTGCCTGCTTTCTTGGGCTGAATTTGCTCCGCCAGTACTATGCCAGCCGCTCTTGCCCAGGCCGCTGCCCGAAATCGTTCCAGGCGGCTTTCAGGCGGCGCACCGCTTCGGGCAGTTGTTCCGGCGGCAGGGTAAAAGGCAGGCGCAGAAACGAATCGGGCAGCTCTCCTACACTCATTGACGCGCCGGGGAACAGCCGCACGCCGTAGCGGGCCGCGTGGTGGGTAAAACTGCTGGCGTGCGGCGTGGGCAACTTGACCCACAGGTACTGCCCACCGCCGGGGAGCGTAAAGGTCCAGTCGGGCAACTGTTCGCGCAGCAGGGCCGCCAGCAGGTCGCGGGCAGGTTGAATACTGGCGCGGCGCTGCTCGCGCAGGCCCGGCAGGTCCTGAAGCAGTCGCAGGCCCAGGTACTGACTGAGCACGCTTCCACCGAAGTCGGCCAGGGTTTTGGCCTGTACCAGCGCCGGGCGGTAGGCGTGCGGCACCCGCATCCAGCCCACGCGCAGGCCCGACCAGTACAGCTTGGTCAGTGAGCCGACGCTGATGATGGGCGCTGCCGGGTCAAAGGAGGCCACCCTGGGCGGCATCTGTCCCTCGAAGGGCAGTTCGGCCAGTGTTTCGTCCTCGATGGTCGGCAGTTGCAGCTCGGCCAGGGCGTGGGCCAGCCTTTGCCGGGCGGCAGGCGGCATGACCGTGCCTGTCGGGTTCTGGAAGGTCGGGGTCAGAAAGGCCAGCCGGGGCGTATGCTGCCGCGCCAGCCGCGTGAATTCCCCTGGAGACACGCCCTGTTCGCCGACGGGCACCCCTACCAGCCTGGCCCCGGCGGCCCGGAACACGTCGATGGCCCCGAAGTAGGTCGGCGTTTCGAGCAGCGCCGTATCTCCCCGGTGCAAAAAGGTGGCGGCCACCAGGGAAATGGCCTGCTGCGCCCCACTGGTGATGATGACCTGTTCCGGCGTCGTCGGCAGTCCGCCGTGGGTGTACTGCTCGGCCAGCAGCGCCCGCAGCTCGGGCAGCCCCAGCGGGTGGTAAAGCGACTCCTGAAAGCCGCCCTGCGCGGCGTTGCTCAGCCACTCACGCTGGCGGTCATCGAGCAGCGGCACGGCGATCGTGAAATCCAGTTCATTGGCGCTGGTGCTCCGAAGGGGTGTTCGCAGGGTCAGGACGCTGGTCTGCCGGGGGGCCGCCGCGCTCACGTGCGTGCCGCTGCCGCGCCTGCGGGTCACCCACTGGTCGGCGGCCAGTTGCTCGTAGGCGGCCACCACTGTGCTGCGGCTGAGGCCCAGCAGCCCGGCCAGAACGCGCTCGGCGGGCAGTTGCTCGGCGGGAAGCAGCGCCCCCTGCTCTATGCTGCGGCGAAAAGCCTGGGCCAGCCGTATATACAGCGCCCCCTGACCACTTTGCCAGTCGGTCAGCAGGGTCGCCCATCTCACCGTGTCCATGGCTTCAGCATACAGTCCAATTTCCGCACGGCTGCCCCAGAGCAGGCCAATTGACCAGCCATTAGCCCTGGCGAACAGTCCAATCCTTCTTCAGACTGCTGGGCATGACGACTGCGCTGCCCACCGGACCGAAACCGAATTTCTGGCGAGATACGCACCCCAACGCGGTGCTGAGCGGCTTTATCGCCATTCTGATCGGCTGGGCTGGGCCGAACGTGCTGATCTACAGCGTGCAGCAGGCCGCGCACCTCAGCGACCAGACGGCGATGTCGTGGCTGTGGGCCCACGCGGTGCTGTGCGGCCTGGCGGGCATTTTCCTCAGTCTGCGAACCCGGATGCCCGTTCTGGCGACCTGGTCTACCCCCGGCATTGCCCTGATCGTCACGGCGCTGCCCGGCATTCCCTTTCCCGAGGCGGTCGGCGCGTTTTTGCTCTCGGCGGTGCTGGTCGTGTTGCTGGGCACGTTCAGTCGCCTGACCGCGCTGCTTCAGAGCATTCCGACCCATCTGGCGGCGGCGCTGAACGCGGCCATTCTGTTACCGTTCGGCTTTCATGCCCTGAGCGCCCTCACCAAACAGCCGGTTCTGGTCGGCCTGATGATCGTGGCCTACTTCGTCACGCGGCAGCTGGCCTCGCGCTGGGCCACCGCCGCCGTGCTGGTGGTCGGCATTGTAGCCAGTGCGGCGCTGGGCGTCTGGCACCCCGCTCCGGTGCCCTTCGCGCTCACGCAGCCCCAGTTCGTTCACCCCGAGTTCAGCCTGCGGGCCACCCTGAATCTGGCCCTTCCGCTGACACTGCTGGCCTTTACCGGACAGTTCGTGCCCGGTTTCGGCGTGCTGAAGGTCAACGGCTACGAGCCTTCGCCGGGGCTGGTCCTGCGGGCCTGTGGCATTGCCAGCGGCGTGGCGGCCCTGATCGGGTGCCATAACCTCACGCTGGGGGCGCTGCTGGCGAACATCGTCAGCGGCCCGGAGGCGCACCCCGACCCGGCCAAGCGGTATACGGCGGCGGTCTGGGCCGGAATCATCAACATCGCTTTTGGCCTGTTCGCGGGCACGTTTCTGCACCTGATGGGCATTTTGCCCCCCGAGGCGCTGGCGGCCCTGGCCGGGCTGGCCCTGCTGGCTGCCACCGGGGGGAGCTTGCAAACCGCCTTCCAGACCCATCCGGGCAGCCTCGCCGCGCCGATCATCATTCTGGTCACGCTGTCGGGCATCACGCCGCTGGGCATCGGGGCCGCCTTCTGGGGCATCATCGCCGGACTGCTCGTCTACGCCGCCGAGAACCTGAAACGGTCGCCCGCACCGCGCTGAGCCGAATGGACAAAGGCCCGGATGAATCTATTGATAACGCGGAAAGTTGTTGTCGAATTGTAAACTCTGGACATGTCTGAGGTTTGGAAGCCACGACTCCT
>JAGLBK010000103.1 GCA_018260275.1 Deinococcus sp. | reverse complement strand
AAAGCACGTCCCAGACGTGCTTATTAGGACTATTCACTCAATGCAACTCATGAGTTATACGAACCCTGGCTGTAGCTGGCCCCGACGTAGGCGACGCCACTCCGCACAGGCGGATTCTTCGCGCCCAGCAGCGGGGAAGCCGACGGCGACACACTCAGTTGCCCCGCCGCCTGATCGGCTTTGATGGTGATGTCCACGGCGCTGTACTTCCCGGCCACAGCAGGAGCGGGGGCGGGTCTGACCGTGGGCTTGGCTGCGGGGGCGGCTGGCGTGGCGGTGTTCAGGGCACCGACTGCCAGTAAGGTCAAAACGGAGCTGAGCTGTACCATAAGTCAGTTTAGTGTCGCCGCGTCAGCCGTCCATCAGTGCCGCCCGCTGCACTTCTTGCCAGAAGGCGATGTTGGCGCGCTCGTACAGAAAGCCCATGTGTAAGGTCTGCAAGGCGGCCTCGGCCTCGGGATCGTCCTGATAGGTCGCCTGCACGCGCTGGTACTCGGCCAGCCGGGCCTGGTGCAGGTGCAATTGCTCGGCGGCGAGTTCCTGTAATGTCTGGTGATCGTCGCCCGCGATAAAAAACAGTTTGAGCAATCCCAGATCGCGCAGTTCGGGCACTCCGGCAGGAGCCTGTAGCCAGTTCTGAAGCGCCGCCCGCCCCGCGCCAGTCACCTGAAAGAGGCGGCGGCGGCGGCCCGATGGCTCCTGCTGCTCGGTGAGTAAGCCCAGCGACACCAGGCGTTGCGGCTCGGCGTACAACTGCGAACGCGGAAAGGTCCAGAAATAGCCCACCGATTCGTCGGCCCAGCGCTTGAGGTCATAAGAAGTGCCCGCCCCGCGCTGTTCCAGCAGACCGAGCACGATAAACGCCGAGGGGCCGAGGGTTGCTCCAGACACCCCACTAGTGTACGCTTTTGCCAGATCGTCCAAAATAGACTGTTCAATCTGGACCTTCATAAGGAGACCGCATGTACCACCGAATCGTGACTGGAATCCTGCTGGACGCCTTCGCGGGCCTGAACCGTGGCGAGATCAAGGCGGTGACGGGCAAATTCTCCCCCGGTGCCGAGCACTATTTCACCGGGAATCACGCACTGAGCGGCACGCGGCGTACCCCCGAGAGCATCCGGGCGTGGTACGAGCGGCTGCTGCGGATGCTGTCCGATCTCAACTTCAGAATCCGGCACATTCAGGTCCAGGGGCCACCCTGGAACACGCTGGCAACGGTGGAATGGCGCGAGACGAACAGCGGCAATGACGGCGTGGTGACCAGTGCCGAGGGTGTGAACCTGATCGAGATTCGCTGGGGCAAAGTGACCCGTGTGGTGATCTACACCGACACCAGCGCCCTGGAACGCACCCTGGAGCGGAATTTTGCGGTGGGGACGCAGGAGGCGCACGCCGCGCCGATCACCGACCCGGCAGGCGGACGGGCATGAGTCTTCCGAATAATCGCCTGACGGCCGAGCTGGACGGCGAATTCGTGATCTTTATGATCGGGATGCGGGTCAACAGACCGCTCCAAATCAGCGCGTGGCTGCCGGTATTCCTGGCGATGCCGCGCATGGTCTCGGAACTGAGCCGTCATCCCGAGCTGGGCGTGCTGGCCTCACAGTTTCACGGGCTGACCCTGGTGCAGTACTGGCGCAGCGTGGAGCAGCTGAACGCCTACGCCGCCAGCCGGGAACAGACCCACCTTCCGGCGTGGCGGGCCTTTAATCGCCGGGCCAGAAAAGCCGCCGGAGCAGTGGGCATCTGGCACGAGACCTATCTGGTGAAACCGGGCCACTACGAGAACATTTACGTGGACATGCCGCGCTCGGGCCTGGGCAAGGCAGGTCGGCTGATGCCCGCGTCGGGCTACCGCATGGGCGCAAAGGGGCGGATGATGGGGCAGACCCCTGCCGATTGACGCGCAGGCCGCCGGGCCATTAGCGAGGTTTTCTGGTTTGCTCCGTTTGCTTCAGCTCGCGCTTTGACCTGAAGCACTGCCGCGCGTCACGATGCCCTGTTGCCCGGCCCAGGCGGCCACGTCCTGCCCACTGATCGCCGTCGCCATCAGGCCCGGAAACTGTTCAGGCGTGCAGGCGAAAGCTGGAATGTGCATGGCGGCAAAAGCCTGCGCGACCCGCTGGTCGAAACTGGGTGCGCCGTCGTCGGAGAGGGCCAGCAGGGCAATGACCTTGACCCCGGCGTCTTTGAGGGTGCGGGCGCGGGCCAGCATCTCGCGCTCGTTGCCCCCCTCGTACAGGTCGGAAATGAGCACTAGGATGGTCTGCTCGGGCCGGTCGATGATGCCCTGACAGTACGCTAGAGCGCGGTTGATGTCGGTGCCGCCGCCCAGCTGGATGCCGTAGAGCACGTCTACCGGGTCGCCGAGCTGTTCGGAGAGGTCCACGACCTCGGTGTCGAAGACCACCACTCTGGTTTCGACCGCCGGGAGGCTCGCCAGCACGGCCCCGAAGACCCCCGCATAGATCACGCTGCTCGCCATGCTGCCGGACTGGTCCAGGCACAGCACGATGTTACGCAGGCTGCGGCGTTTGCGCCCGTACCCCACCAGCTGTTCGGGAATAACGGTGCGCTGGTCGGGTAGGTAATTTTTCAGGTTCCTGCGGATGGTGGCGTTCCAGTCGATCTCGTTGCCTTTCGGGCGGAAATTGCGCTGGGCACGGTTCAGGCTTCCGCTGACGGCGGCGCGGGTCGGTTCTTCGAGGCGGCGGGTCAGGTCGTCCACCACCTTGCGGACCACGGCGCGGGCGGCGTCTTTGGCCCGGGCAGGCATCACGCCCCGGAGCGACAGGAGCGTGCCGACCAGCTGCACGTTCGCCTCGACCTGCTCCAGCATTTCCGGTTCAAAAAGCAGCTGCGTCAGATTCAGGCGCTCGATGGCGTCCTGCTGCATGACCTGCACCACGCCCACCGGAAAAAACTCGCGCACGTCGGCCAGCCAGCGGGCCACACTGGGAGCGCTGGCGCCCAGGCCGCCGCGCCGCTTGCTCCCGTCGGGAGCGCCGTACAGCCCCGCCAGAGCGGCGTCCATGCGCTGGTCCTGCACCGAGAGGGTGACGCTTTCGCTTCCGGCCCCAGCACTGTCGGCCTCGCTGCCCAGCACCAGCCGCCAGCGGCGCAGTCGTTCCTGTTGAGTACGGGTCATCACGGGCCGCTGAGTCATGGGCATATGCTAGCATTTGTTACGTCAATAACAAAATAACCAACCGAGATTTAACTCCTGCTCCACTCGGCGGCCTGTCTGAGGGCCTGGGTCGCGGCTACGATCTCCTCGGGTGTAGTGGCCGCCCCGAAGCTGAAGCGCAGGCTGGCGCGGGCGTCCGGTTCGCTCAGCCCTATGGCGGTCAATACGTGGCTGGGCTGCATGGTCCCCGCGGCGCAGGCACTGCCCGCACTGGCCGAAATCCCCAGCATGTCGAGGTTCATCAGCAGCGCCTCGCCGTCCGCCCCCGGAAGGGTCACGTTGACGATTCTGGGACTGCCCGCCCCAGGCTGATTGAAGCGTAGCCCCGGAATATCCGCGATGAGCTGGCAGAACTGCCTGTTCAGCTTGCCGAGGTGCGTAAAAGTGGCTTCCCGGTTGGCCTCGGCCTGGGCCAGCGCCAGACCTGCGGCGTAGACCCCCGCCGTGTTCTGGGTGCCGGGGCGCAGCCCGCCCTCCTGGCCGCCGCCCAGCGTCACCGGAGGCAACTCGGTGCCACGCCTGACATACAGCACGCCTACGCCGCGCGGCCCGCCCCATTTGTGGGCGCTGAAGGTCGCGAAAGTGACGCCCCAGGCCGCCAGATCGACTTGCAGGACGCCGGGAGCCTGCACCGCGTCGGTGTGGTAGGGAACGCCGTGTGTGGCCGCGACCTGCGCCAGCTTGGGCGTGTCCTGCACCGTGCCGATCTCGTTGTTGGCGTGGTGGATGGAAACCAGCGCGGTGTCGTCGCGCAGTGCCCCGGCCAGTTGCTCGGGCGAGTAACCTCCCTGCTGATCGGGAGCCAGGAAAGTGACCTCCCAGCCCTGTGTTTCCAGCCACTGGGCCGGGCCGAGCACGGCCGAATGTTCGGTCAGGGTCGTCACGAGGTGGCCCGGACGCCCCTGCTGCGCTTCCCAGGCACGGGCCACCCCCAGCAGCACGTGGTTGTCTCCCTCAGTGCCGCCGCTGTTGATGGTCAGGGTGCGCGGATCGGTGCCCAGGGCCAGTGCGAGGCGGGCGCGGCCTTCTTCCAGCTTTTCACGGGCCGCCTGCCCCGCCCCGTGTACACTGGCCGGATTGCCGGGCAGCGCCGCCGCCTGGGCATAGGCCGCGAGCGCCTCCGGCGTCATCGGATGACTGGCGGCGTAGTCGAGGTAAATCATGCGGCCCGCCCCGGCTTACTTCGGATTGACGCGGGCGTACTCGGCCCCGTTGGCCCGGATGATGAACACGGCATTGCCACGCACGTTGGCCGGGGCAGAGGCCTGCAACCCGGCCAGCTTGGCCGAATCGGTCTCGGGCAGCACCTCGCGCTCGCCGTCGGCATCTTGCACGACCACCGTGTAGTTCCCGGCGGGCAGATCGGCAGGGAAGATGTAGGAGAAATTGACCGTATGTGCCGCGTTGGTGGTGGCTGGGGCAGGCGCGGCGCGGGACGTGTCCGGCGTGGGCGACGCACTGGTGGACTGGTCACTGGCGGGCGCCGTTTGCCCGCTTGCCGGGACCGTGGCCGGGGTGGGGGCCGCGTCGGTCGCCGGTGCGTCGGTGGCTGGTGCGCCGGTCGCTGGTGCATCGGGGGCCGGGACCGGTTCGACGGGGGGTGGCGGCGGCACGGAGGGCGGCGGAACGGGCAGGCTGCCCGCCGGGGTGCTGGGCGGGGTGTATTTGGCGGTGGCGATCACCAGCTTGACCGGACTGCCCACCGTGACGCGTACGAATGGCGCGGGACTCTGGCGCAGGACGGTATTTTCCGGGCGGTCGCTGGGTTCCTTGACCACATCGGTGACGACCAGACCCGCCGCACGTACATGCTCACGCGCCTGATCGTAAGTCAGCCCTTCGAGCAGGGCGATCCAGGTTTCCTTGCCCTTGATTCCGGTACTGACCAGCACCTGAATCGGCAGGCCGCGCTGCGTGGTCGCCCCCGGCGCGGGCACCTGCGCGATGATGCGGCCTTCCGGCGTATTGCTGAGGGTCCCGTCGACCTTGGAAATCTTGCCCAGCTTCAGCACGTTGTCTTTTAGGGGAGACTTGGCCTGTTCCAGCGTCATGTCCTCGATCTTGGGAACGGTCAGCGGCTCGGGTTTATTGATCGTCAGCGTGACGAGGCGGCCGATCGGCAGCTGCGTGCCTGCGGCCGGTTCCTGGCGAATGACCGAGCCGACATTGACCGTGCCGCTGTCGCCGTAGTTGTATTCGACCCGGTAGCCGGTCTTGACCAGAACCTGCGCGGCTTCGCGGGCGGGGCGTCCGGTGACGGCCTTGATCTGACTGACCGGTGGGTTGAGGTAGATCTGGGCAGCCTGCGCCCCGAGTCGGCCCGCTCCGGCCAGAAAAAGTAGCCCTGGAACGAAGCTGAGCCACGCCAGGCGGTCGAGGGGTTTGCGGGGCGCTTTGATCCGGCCCCCACTCAGGGCGCTGAGCGTCGCGCTGTTGAGCATCCCGATCTGCTCGGGCGTGCGGCTTGTTCTCAGGGGCCGCAAATAGGTCACCTGGGGAAGCTGGCCGTTCATGACGATATCGGCGTCCGACAGGGCAAAGCCGCTGGCCGCCAGGGTGCCGGTCAGGTCCTGCACGGCCTGGACCTCTTCCTGCGACTTGACCCGCTTGGCCGACTGCGTCAGGTAGTCTTGAAACGGCACGCCGCTCACGTCCTGCCACACGGCGTAATACGCGCCGGGGCGGGCGACGACGTCGGTCAGGCCAGCCGGAGCAATGGCCCGGATGGCGGTGCGGTAGGCGTGGAACTGCTGGCGATCTGCCGGGGTGGTCACATCGAACCACGCCACGCGGCGAATGACGCCCTCAGCGGCCTTGACCTCGTACATGTGGAGGTTGCCATCCTGAGAAAGTTCGCGCAGTACCTCATATTTCCCGTCGATCACCTGTGGCGTGGCGGGAGCAGAGGTTGAGGTTGAGGAATCCGGCACGGTCATGCGCCAGACAGCATAGCGCGGCAATTCATGAAAGGGGTGACGGCCCGGTCTGACAGCAGGTGGGTCACCCGGCGACGCTGGCAACGGCGTTAATCGTAACGGCGATAATTACGGCACTGAAACCGTAGGACAGCAGCGCGTGCCCCAGCAGCAGGCGGCGCATCCTGTGGGTGTCGAGCAGCATGTCGGAGACCTGAAAGGTCATGCCGATGGTAAAAGATCAGGTACGCGAAATCGATGATGTTCAGTTCCCTGAGCGGTTCGTCGGAATCGTGCTGCGTGTACTGCACGCCCGCGTTGTCGGTGTAGTAGCGCCGGGCATAGTGCAGGGTGTATTCGGCCTGAATCAGCAGCCAGGACAGGGTAAGGGTCAGGACTGCCAGCCCCGTGAGCAGGTAAGCGAGCGTGCCTTTGGCCTGGGACGCCGCGTGCAGCGTGAACAGCACGCCGACCAGACTGATCAGGGCCGACAGGGTCGTCAGGCTGGCGGCCACCACGCGGGTTTCGTCCTCGCGGGTCGCCAGCTGGCGCGTCTGCTCCGGGGAATAGTCCAGAAACTGGGCCAGACGGATGAGGTTGACCAGACAGAAGCCCGCCCAGCCGAGCAGGATTCGCGCTTCGACCGGCCAGTGGCGCGGGACCAGCAGACTGATCAGCAGACCAGCGACCGTACCGATGGCGAGGCGATAGGCAGAACGCGGCGGCGTAGGCGACATGAGCCGCAGGATAGGGCAGCTGAAAAAGTGCCGCGTGAAACGGCACCTTTGATCGTGGTTTGGGAGATTTTATTCGCTCGTGTTTTGCTTGCCCAACTCCGGAACGGCGGCGCAGTCGAGCGTAAGGCCGGACTTACTCGCTGCTGCTCGGAGCGCCGGGCGTGCGGCGGCCTCGGCGGCGGCGGCGGCGCTTGGCCTCCTCCGCCTGAGCGGTCTGGGCAGCGCTGGGCGGCTGAGCGGCGGGGTTTTGTGGCGCCGGGCTCTGCTGCGTCGAGCTTTGCGGGGCTGGCTGGCTGGCGGAGGCCACGGCTGGGGCGGCTTCCTGCCGGGGAGCGCGGCCATTGGGGTGTTGCACAGCTCCACGGTCGCTGCCGCCACGGGTCCAGCTGCGGCCAGTGCCGGAAATCTGGCCGCCGCGTTCGCTGCGTTCCTGGCGGTTGTAGCCGCGTTCACGCCCGCCACGGGCCTGGCTGGGGCCTTCCTCGGGGGGCATGTTGTCCAGGGTCCAGTCGCCGAAATACATGCGCTGCACCGTGATGTTCACCGGACGCAGGTGCTCGTTGCGGGGGCGTTCGAGCGTAATGACCCGGCGGGAGCCACCTGAAGAGCTGCCGGAGCTGCGGCCACCGCGCTGGCTTTCACCACGTTGTCCTTCGCTGCGCTGCCCCTCGCTACGCTGGCCGTTCATGCTGACTCCGCCAAACGTGCGCTCGTCGCGGCGGCCCTGTGTCCGCTCACCCTGTGCCCGTTCTCCCTGGGGGCGCTGTCCCTGCCGGTAGGTGCCGCCTTCGCGTGGTGGGCGCGGGGGGCTGCTCTCGGCGGCGGCGTCCTCGTCCAGTGTGAATTTCTTGGGGGCGCTGACGGGCACGGCGGCCAGCTTTTCGCGGTGCTCGGCTTCGCGGTCCTCGCGGCGGCGGGCACGGGGTTTGACGGGTGAATCCATGACGTTCTCCTGCGGCGCATTGATATCGCCAGGTCTGTAATCGGGGCTGGTGGGGTCGGCCTTGACCAGATCGATCTGGCGGGCCATGGGTTTGACTTCCTGAATGGTGACGTTGACCGGATCCCCGAGACGGAAACTCTGCCCGGTGCGGCGGCCCTTGAGCATCTGGGCGTCCTCGATGTAGGCGTAGTAGTCGTCGTCGAGGTAACTGATGTGTAGCTTGCCTTCCACGCCGTTTTCCAGCGATACGTACAGACCGCTGGCCGTTACGCCCGACACGGTGCCGGGGAAGGACTCGCCCTTGTGCTCCTGCGCCCACTTGCACTGGTAGTACTTGGTCAGGTCGCGCTCGGCTTCGGCGGCCTTGCGCTCGGCGTCGCTGGTGTGCTCGCCCATGCCCGGCAGTCTGGCCTGGAACGCGGCGACCTCACGGCTTCCGGCCCGCAGTTCGCCCAGCAGCACGCGCTTGAGCGTCCGGTGAACCACCAGATCGGGGTAGCGGCGAATCGGGCTGGTGAAGTGCAGGTACTCGTCGAAGGCCAGTCCGAAGTGGCCCAGATTTTCGCCCGCGTACTTGGCCTGCTGCATCGAGCGCAGCAGCAGCGTGTTGACCACGCTTTCACGCGGGGTGCCGCGCACGGCTTTCAGGACAGCCTGATACGCCTGTGGGGTCGGCTGGCCGCCGGGGAACGCCTGCCCGAGTCGCCCGATGGCCGCGCTCACGTCCTGAAAGCGTTGCAGCGTGGGTTCCTCGTGAATACGGAACAGGGTCGGAATCTCGCGCTCGATCAGGTAATGGGCGACCACCTTGTTGGCGAGCAGCATCAGGTCCTCGATCATTCCCCGCGCCGTTTCCTCGCGGATGGGAATGAGTTCCATGCGCCCGTCGGGACCGACATCCACCTTGACCTCGCGCAGCTTGAAGTCCAGCGAACCTTCGCGCAGGCGCTTCTGGCGCAGCTTGGTCGTAATTTTGAGCAGCAGGTGCAGGTCGCCTTCGAGTTGCCGGGCCTGGTCGGGCAGCGTGGCGGTGGCTTCGCTGTACGCCTGAACCTCGTCGTAGGTGAGCCGCGCCTTGGAATTGATGACGCTGGGCGCGAGTTGCACCTTCAGGATGTCGCCTTCCGCCGACAGCTCGACCAGCGCGGTCATGGTCAGGCGGTCCTCGTTGGGCACGAGGCTACACACCCCGTTGCTGAGGTGCTCGGGCAGCATGGGCAGCACCCGGCCCGGCAGGTACACGCTGGTGGCGCGGGCATAGGCTTCGGTGTCCA
>JAGLBK010000102.1 GCA_018260275.1 Deinococcus sp. | reverse complement strand
GTCAGCAAGCACAAATACAACTCATAAACCCTCGTCTGAACGGAGTGCAGCCGGTTCGCGGGCCGGAACCTGGCTGCTGCCCCCCTTGACCTTTGGCCGCATCCCGTTCTATAGTCGTTCGCGCCGGAGAGATTTTTTCGGCCATGTCAGAGCGGCGCTGTTTAGCAGCGTTGCGGCCCGTGTTGGGGCATCGTCTAATGGCAGGACAACGGTCTCTGACACCGTCAGTCAAGGTTCGAGTCCTTGTGCCCCAACCAAAATGAAAGAGGAGTTTTCCTTACCGGAAGCTCCTTTTTCAGTTGTTATGACCCTGCACTGGCGTCTGAGTTCTGGAAAGCTATGCTTTAAAAAATAAAGTGTGCTTGCCTGACTTTCTGGGCTGTTGGGGCGGTGCTACCCTCTTGTTATGACGCAGAACCACGACTACGACGTGATCATCATTGGTGGAGGCCCAGCAGGGCTGACCGCCGCGATCTACACGGGCCGCGCCAGTCTCAGCACCCTAATTTTGGAAAAGGGGCTGCCCGGCGGACAGATTGCCCAGACGGAAGAGGTCGAAAACTACCCCGGCTTTCCCGAGCCGATTGCGGGGATGGAACTGGCCCAGCGCATGCAGCAGCAGGCTGAAAAATTTGGCAGCAAGATCGAAATGGACGAGGTGCAGGGCATTACCCACGACGCGGCGGCGCACCCCTATCCGTTTACGGTGCATGGGTACAGCGGCCAGTACCGTGCCCGTAGCGTAATTCTGGCGACTGGGGCCAACCCCCGCAAGCTGGGCATTCCCGGCGAGGAAAACTACTGGGGCAAGGGCGTAAGCACCTGCGCCACCTGCGACGGGTTTTTCTACCGGGGTAAGAAGGTCGTGGTCGTCGGTGGGGGAGACGCCGCCGTCGAGGAAGGGCTGTTTCTGACCAAATTCGCTGAGGAAGTGACGCTGATTCACCGCCGCGACACCCTACGGGCCAACAAGGTCGCGCAGGCCCGCGCTTTTGCCCACCCCAAGATGAAATTCATCTGGGACACGGCGGTCGAGGAAGTGCTGGGCACGGACAATGTGACCGGGGTCAAGATGAAGAACCTCAAGACGGGCGAAACCAGCGAGATGGCGACGGACGGGGTCTTCATCTTTATCGGGCACGTGCCGAACACCGGGTTTATCAAGGACACCGTCAAGCTGCGCGACGACGGCTATGTCGAGGTGACCGACGACATCTATACCAGCGTGCCGATGCTGTTCGCGGCGGGCGATGTCAGCGATTACGTCTACCGTCAGCTGGCGACCAGCGTGGGAGCCGGAACGCGGGCCGCCATGAGCGCCGAGCGTGCCCTGGCCGCCCTGGAAGTCGCGGGCGCGGAAACCGCCGCCGACTGAAGCCCTGTCCATTCCTCTGTGCGGTCCCTCTAGCCACTTTCTCTATGCGGTGACCAGTCCCGCCGAACTTAAAGAAAATGCGTCCCGGCCCCAATTGCGGTCGGGGCGCGTTCTCGTCTAGGCTGAGTTTATGAAGCCACCTTCCCTGCCTGAGCGACTGGGCCGCAAAATTCGGGGGGTGCCGGGTAAAGTTCGCCGTATGCGCCAGAGCGTGACGCCCGAAATGGCGCACCCGGACGACGACTGGGCCGCGCAATACCTCAATCCCGGCGAGCGGCTGGTGTATCTGGGTATGGACCCGCGTGACCGCGAACACGCCTGCCGGGTCACGGCCCATCTGCTGCGCGACCACCCCCGTTCCAGCCCGGAGCTGATCGCGGCGGCGCTGCTGCACGACTGTGGCAAGAGCGTGCGGCCCTATTTCCTGGCCGAGCGCGTGCTGGTCGGTCTGATTCCCAACCGCCTGAGCCGTATTCTGCCGCCCGTGGGGGGCATCGGCATCCGCGCGGCGCACCCGGAACTCGGCGCACAGCTGGTGGCGCGGGCGGGCGGGCGGCCCCGTGTGGCGCAACTGATCGTGCGGCATCATCAGAGTGTGGGCGACCCGGAAGCGGCGCTGCTGCACTATTACGATGACATGGAATAGGCGATCTGGAGTAGGCTCCCGTTCCCGGTGTGGCGCGGCCAGCCGGGCTGAGCAGTGGAGGAAAGTATGACTGAGCAAGACAAACAACCGAACGCGGCCCACAGCGGCACCTTCAAACTGGGCGGCGAACTGAGCGTCAACCGCCTGGGCTTTGGCGCAATGAGAATTACCGGTGATGGCGTCTGGGGCGAGCCGAACGACGTTTCCGGTGCGCTGGAGACGCTGCGCCGCCTGCCGGAGCTGGGCGTGAATTTCATCGATACCGCCGACAGCTACGGCCCTACCGTCAGTGAGGAACTGATCCGGCAGGCGCTGCACCCCTACGATCAGGTGATCGTGGCGACCAAGGGCGGCCTGACCCGCACCGGGCCAAACGTGTGGCCGCCTTGTGGCCGCCCGGAGTACCTGATTCAGCAGGCGCACCTCAGCCGCCGCCGCCTGGGGGTCGAGCAGATCGACCTGTGGCAGCTGCACCGCATCGACAAGGCCGTGCCCGCCGACGAGCAGTTCGGGGCGATCAGAACCCTCCTCGATGACGGCGTGATCCGTTTCGCGGGGCTGTCGGAAGTGAGCGTCGAGGACATCGAAGCGGCCCGCAAAGTGTTCCCGGTGGCGACCGTTCAGAACCTGTACAACCTGGTCAACCGCAAGAGCGAAGCCGTGCTGGACTACTGCGCCCGCGAGAACATCGGCTTCATGCCCTGGTTTCCACTCGCCTCCGGCAGTCTGGCGCGGGACGGCAGTGTGCTGAGCGACGTGGCCCGGCGACTGAACGCCAGCCCGTCACAGGTGGCGCTGGCCTGGATTCTGCGGCGCAGTCCGGTGATGCTGCCGATTCCGGGGACCAGCAAGGTCAAGCACCTGGAGGAAAACGTGGCCGCCGCCGACCTGCACCTCAGCGACGAGGATTTCCAGGCGCTCGACGCGGTAGGCCAGGCCGAGTGGGCCAAGACCAGCGCTCCCGAGAGCTGAACAATGAACACTACGGAGCGGGGGAGGAACGGCAGATGGTTCCTCTCTTGCCCCGCTTCATATTGTTGGTCTGTCACATAATGGTGGCCTGAACCTTGCATACTGGCCGCTGTATGTCTGCCCCCGATCTGCTGGCCGAACTTGCCCTGAACCTGGGTGCAGACGTGGTCGGCTGGGCTCCGGCGCGGGTGCCTGCCGGGAGCGTGGCGGAATATGCCGGGTGGCTGGCGGCGGGGCGGCACGCGGGCATGAGTTATCTGGAGCGTCAGCTGCCCGCGCGGGCTGAGCCGCAGACCCGGCTGGAAGGAGCGCTGAGCGTGCTGGTGCTGGGGCTTTCGCACGCCTTTGAGCCGCCGCTGAGACCCACGGATGGTGTGCGGGTCGGGCAGGTGGCCCGCTACGCCTGGACGCCGGATTACCACGACCAGCTTCAGCCAGTGCTGACGCGCCTGGAACACGAGGCGGCGGCCATGGCGAACCGCGCCAAAGGTTATGTCGATCACGGCCCAGTCATGGAACGCCTGTTTGCGGCGGGGGCCTTTATGGGCTGGCGGGGCAAGTCGGGGATGCTCGTCAGTACCGAGTACGGGGCCTTCATGACTCTGGCGGTTGTGCTGACCGATCTGCCACTGGAGGGCGTAACCGCTCCCCACCCGGACCGCTGCGGACGGTGTACCCGCTGCGTGCAGGCGTGCCCTACGGCGGCCATCGGGCCAGACCGCGCCATCGACGCGCGGCGCTGCGTGTCTTACCTGACCATCGAGCACCGGGGGCCAGTGCCCGACGAGTTCCGGCCCGGCATCGGCGACTGGCTGTTCGGCTGCGACGTGTGCAGCGCGGTGTGCCCCTGGACCCTTAAAGCTGGCCCGCTGGCGCGTACGCTGCGGCCCCTCCCGGAGCTGGCCTACCCGGACCTGACCCAGTTTTTCGGTATCAGCGAGCGCGAATTTGAGCGCCGTTTCGCGGGCACGGCGTTTTTGCGTCCGCGCCGCAAGGGCATGGCCCGCAACGCCCTGACGGTGCTGGGCAACACCCGCGACCCCCAGGGCTGGCCGCTGCTGCTGGCCGGACGGTTGGACCCCGCCTGGGAAGTGCGCGAGGCGGCGGCCTGGGCGCTGGGCCAGTGGGGTGAGCTGAGCCACCTGGAAGCGCTGCTGGACGACCCGCACGAGCTGGTCAGGGACAGGGCGGCGCGGCTCTGGGCTGGTGGCTAGAGCCTCCAGACGAAACGGCTAAACCCCCTTCCGGTAATGGAAGGGGGCCGCCGCAGAGTTAAGGTTTACTTCTTGACAAAGCAGGCTTTGACGCGGCCCGGTGCGGGGTCACGGCCCCACTCCTGACGGTGCACTGGAAGTTGGGCGAGGAATCGTTGATGCCGAACACGTACGACCCGGCGGTGCCGAAAGCCACCTGCTTGTTGGCGACGTTGGTGCACGTACCGCCCTCGGGAGCGCAGAGGGTGTAGCCCGCTGGTGCAGTGGGCTGAGCCGCCGGAACAGGCGCGGGCGTGGGGGCCGGCGCCGGGGTCGGCACAGGTGCGGGTGTCGGTGCGGGCGCGGGTGTCGGTACTGGTACCGGCGTGGGCGCTGGCGCAGGGGCTGGTGCCGGGGTAGGGGCAGGTGCTGGCGCGGGAGTGGGCGTTGGAGCAGGCGCGGGGGCGCTGGTGTTGGCTCCCAGTTTATTCAGCGCACCGGGCAGGTTGATCAGACCGTAACCCACATTGTTATTCTTGCTGCCCGCGTTGCTGGCGCTGCCGTAAAGCGCATTCTTGACCGTGTCCACACTGCTGCCGGGTCTGGCCGAGAGCATGACCGCCACGGCCCCGGCGGTGATCGGGCTGGCCTGCGAGCTGCCGCTGAGGGCACCGTATTTTCCGCCGGGAAAGGTGCTGGTGATTTCCACGCCGGGTGCGGCCACATCCGGCTTGATGAACACGCCGTTGATCTTGCCCTGCCAGGCTACCGGGCCACGGCTGCTGAAGCTGGCGACCTGACCGTTCTGGTCCACCGCGCCGACCCCGATCACGTCGGGCAGGTTGCCGGGGCTGCCGGTGCTGCTGCTGCTGGGGCCGAAGTTCCCGATAGCGAACACCGGCACTACACCGGCCTTGAGCATGTTCTGCACCGGCACGATGAATTCGTCGTAGGTGCCCGGAATCCCCAGGCTCATGTTGACCACGTTCGCGCCGTCGTTGGTATCGGCGTTGTTGTCGGGGTCCAGCACGTACTGCATCCCGGCGATCACCTGCGCGAAGGTGCCCTCGTTGTTGGGCAGCACCAGCGCACTGATGATCTTGGCGTCGGGGGCGACTCCGGTCTTGCTGCCGACCATCAGACCAGCGGTGTGTGTGCCGTGTTCGGTGGTGTCGTGGGGCTGGCTGTTGACGCGGTCTCCGTCGCCATTGAATTCCTGGAACGCGACGACTTTGCCTGCGAGGTCCGGATGACTGGGGTCAATCCCGCTGTCGAGGTGCCCGATACGGATGCCCTGACCCCGGAATCCAGCGGCCCAGGCCTGCGGCGCACCGATCTTGTCGAGGTGCCACGGCGTTCCGGCGGGGGCCGAAGCTGCGCTCAGAGCGACTGCTTTGGGAATCTGCACCTTGAAGTTCTCGAAGACTTCCGACACGAAGGGCAGCAGCGACAGGGCGCGGGCCTGCACCGGCGTCATGGGCAGGTAGATGCTCTCGTCGAGCCAGAGCTGGGTGGCCGCGCCCGACTTGAGCGCCGAGTTCAGGAAGCCCGCCGAGGGGCCGAGGGCGGCCAGTTTAGCCGCGAGCTGGGAGCGCAGGTTTTTGTAAAGGGCGCGGCCCTGCGTGGTGTTGGCGACATTGAAACGGACAATCACGCCGACCTGGGTCTGGTCGCCCGCTTTGGCCCGCTTGAGCAGGGACGGCGAAAGGGTACCCGCGCTGGCCTGGGACGCACTGCCCAGGGCCAGGACCACACCGAGCGCAGTCAGAATTCCGGCTTTTTTCTTCATGGTGCTCAGCCTAACTGGAGCCACTTGACGCCCCCTGAACGCAGCATGAGGACTTCTTGATAACGGGTCAGTCTCGGGTCAGTTCGCTGTTATTTGCCCTCACTGGCTGCCCGCCGCGTTTCTTGGAGCATCGGGCAGAATAGAGGCGGAGCCAGTTTTCATTGCGCTGGGAGGGCGTCTGCGTCAGGGCAACCGCAAAGTCCCAAAAACGAATAACAGGTAACCAGTATTACGGGATAAACAGAAATCCTGCCGCTTGAATGAAACTTGGTTCCTGATGAAATCGGGATTTTTCTCTGGGGCATCCATTAGTATTTACACCGAGTTCAAAATTGAACCGACTTTGCGGAAGCCCTGGCGTCTGCGTTACCCCCCTCGCTTCGCGCTCTACGAATCCCAGCCTCTGCGAGCAGCTTTAACGAGTCCCTCGCAAGGGTGGAGGGGCTAAAAACCTCCCATTTACCGGGCAGTACATGTGCCGAAACTGCACTGCCCTGAATCAGGAGAGACTTTTCGGCACCACTCAGCCCACAAGGGGAGAGGGAGAAAACCATGTCATCGATAGCGAAATCCTATGTTCGCCCATTACTTTCCGGACAGGCACTTACTCTCAGCCACTTTAAGACCCTGTGCCGTATCCTGCCCTGATGCGCCGCGCCCTGCTCCTTGCCCTGCTTCTCGGGAACAGTTCACTGAGTCAGACCACGGCTCCGGCGGCGGCGGCTCCAGCCACTGCGCTTCCGGTGCCTGTGGCTCCAGTGACTGCGGCTCTAGCCACTGTAGTTCCGGCTCAGATCAAAAAAGAGGCCACCAATCCCCAGACCGTGCCCGGTGAAGTGACCCTAAAGCCCGAAAAACCACTGGTGCCGGGGGTGGTCGCGGCGCTGCGGGGCCTGCCTGCTGGAGTCAAATACGCCGTGCTGGTGAGGAATGTCAGGGACGGACAGGTGCTCGAATCTTCCAATGCCGACCGGCCACTGATTCCGGCCAGTTCCCTCAAGACCGTGACCGGGGCCGCCGTGCTGCTCAGCCGTCAGGGGGCGCGGGGCTGGTGGAGCACCGAACTGACCGTGCCCGCTGCCGAAACTGGTAAGGCCAGCGTAACCTCGCTGACCCTGCGCGGCAGTGCCGACCCGCTTTTGACCGTCTCGGACGGCCCCGACAGTCTGCGGGAACTGGCCCGGCAGGCTTACGCGCACGGCGTCCGGCAGGTCGGGCAACTGCGCCTGGACGAAACGCGGCTCAGTGGCGCGAGCTTTATGAAAACGGATTACGCCGCCCCGATGTCCGCCGTGCGCCTGCGCGACTGGGATACGCTGCCGCCCCCGTCAGTCGAGGTGGCCCGGCAGCTTCTGGGCGCGGCACTGGCCGCCGAACTGGGCCGCGCCGGAATTCGGGTGGCCTCGCCTGCGCTGCAACCGGCTCCCGCTTACGTCCGGTACAAGCCCCCGGTGGTCAAGGACAAGGACGGCAAGGTGCTGCCGCCTGCGCGGTTTATTCCGCGCGCGCGCCGCCCCGAACAGGGGGTCGCCAGCGTGCGGGGCACCGGGGTCGTGCCTTACGTCTGGTCCACCCTGCGCCCCAGCGACAATGCCCAGGCCGAGAGCCTGCTGGCGACCCTGGCAGTCCGGCCCGGCGGCGACGGCACCCTGAAAGGCGCGGCGGCCCACGAGATGGCGCTGTTGCGGAAGCTGGGCGTAAATGTCACCGGCCTGCGGCTGACGGACGGCAGTGGGCTAGGACGTGAAAACCGCCTGACGCCCCGCGCCCTGACCGACCTGATGAAAGTGATGTACGACCTGCCCTACCCGGTGGGGAAAAGTGGCCTGCCCGCTCAGCTGTACCACGACCACCAGAACGCGTTCGTCGAGGCGCTGCCGCTGGCCGGAACCGGCGAGGACCTGCCCGAGCACGGCGGGCGCGGCGGCACCATGGCGCTGCGGCTGGTGGGCAGTGGGCTGGACGTGCGGGCCAAGACCGGCACGCTGCCCGGCGTAAGCAGTCTGACGGGCTATGTGCGGGCAAAAAGTGGCCGCCTGCTCACCTTCGCCATCATGATGAACGGCCCCGAAACGGTAGATCTGCTGGCGCTACGGGCGGTGCAGGACCGCATGGTGCAGGCGATGGCGGCGGCGCACTGAAAGGTGAGCTGGTCACCCCAAACGGGTGTGTGGTCGTTCACGCCGGGCTGACCCCGGCTGGCCTAGACTGTGGGCGTGAGCAACGGACAGCGGAGTTTCGGCGGGCGGGTCGTGGTGGCGACCGCGAATGCGGGCAAGGTGCGCGAGATCGAGGCCGCCTTGCAGGGCCTGGGCTGGCAGCTTGAGGGCATTGGAAACCTGCCGATGCCCGAGGAAACCGGCGCGACCTACGAGGAAAATGCCGCCCTCAAAGCCTGTTCGCTGGCGCTGGCGACCGGCCTGCCCGCCCTGGCCGACGATTCCGGCCTGGAAGTGGCTGCCCTGAACGGCGAACCCGGCGTGTACTCGGCCCGCTTCGGCAACCGCGCCAGCGACCTGGAGCGCAACCTGTACCTGCTGGAGCGGCTGCGTAACCGCCCGGATCGCCGCGCTAAATTCGTCTCGGTGGTCGTGCTGGCGTACCCCGACGGCGTGATCGAGGAATACCGTGGCGAGGTGCCCGGCGTGATTCTGGAAGGCCCGCGCGGCGAGGGCGGCTTCGGCTACGATCCGCTGTTCGTGCCCGACGGTCAGGCGCCGGGCCATGAACCCCTGAGCATGGCCGAGATGACGACCGAGCAAAAGCAGGCCGTCAGTCACCGGGGGAGGGCCCTGGCGGCGCTGCTGGCCGCCCACCAGAGCGGGGCCGCCCGGCGCGATTATCCGGTCGGCGGGGCAGGCAGCCGCCTCGAATGAGCGGGCGGGGCCGGATGCAGCACGAACTCACCGAACTGGCGGGCCGCGCTTATGTGCAGCTCAGCGCCGCCGATGCTCCGCTCGGCACTGAGGAACACTTCATGGAACTGGTCGCGCTGGCCTGGGAAACGGGGGAGAGCCGCTTTCTGCTGCTGGCAGGCGGCGTGGCCCCCGAATTTTTTGACCTGAACACTGGCCTGGCGGGCGCCGCCCTGCAAAAGCTGTCCAACTATGAGCTGCGGCTGGCGCTGGTCGTGCCCGATCAGGCGGCACTGCCGGAACGCTTCAAGGAGTTCGTGACCGAAACCAACCGGGGCCGCACCTTCGGCGTCTTCACGGGCACCGAGCAGGC
>JAGLBK010000101.1 GCA_018260275.1 Deinococcus sp. | reverse complement strand
CCTGGCCGAGATGATCGCCGGGCAGGCCGGACACGTGAACTACGACGTGATTCCCTGGGTCATCTACACCAGCCCCGAGATCGCCTGGGCGGGCCTGACCGAGAAGGCCGCCAAGGAAAAGGGCCTGAATGTACGCACCGGGCAGTTTCCCTTCAGCGCCAACGGGCGGGCCCTGGGGCACGGCGACCCGCGCGGCTTCGTGAAGGTCATTGCCGACGCGCAGACCGACAAGATTCTGGGCGTTCATATGATCGGCCCCAACGTATCCGAACTGATCGGCGAAACGGTGGCGGTCATGGAATTCGGCGGTAGCAGCGAGGACCTGGGCCGCACCATCCACGCCCACCCCACCCTCAGCGAAGCGGTCAAGGAAGCGGCGCTGGCCGTCGAGAAGCACGCCATCCACATGTAAACGAGAGGCAAAACGGAGGCGGCGCGGAGCAACCCTGCGCCGTTTCTTTTGGGCGGCAGCAGATCAAAACAAAAAATCCGCCCTTCGCGGACGGTGATGGAACTAGAATAGCGCCAGATACAGCATTTGTCAAATTTATGCAATTGGGTTATTTTTCAGCGTCTGGAACGGTTTCTCTGGTTTTCGGTTTCCAGGCTATGCACTCCAATCAGCCGCCCGAAGTAGTCCCTAGTGGATGACCAAGGGCATGCATAGAGTCATCAAATTCTCGCCATCGCCCCCTCACCCTTCCGTCGCTACGCTCCTCTGCTGCGCAGCTTTGCAAGTCCTTCCCTCTCCCACAAGGGGCGAGGGTCAACAACGCATAGCGTTCTTATGTCAAATGCTCTAATCCTCTCCTCAAACACTCATCATAGTTGTCTATGCTGTTTGGTCTATGCCTCAACTGTCACCGTGACGCTGTGTCACCGGGATGCTGGGGCCTTCGGCGGGGATCGCTAGACGCAGCGATGACCGACACCGTGAAGGAGCGTCTAAAATGCATAAAGTAGCCATTGTAGGCCGACCCAACGTCGGCAAATCCAGCCTGTTCAACCGCCTGATAGGTCGCCGCGAAGCCGTGGTCGCCGACTTTCCCGGCGTGACCCGCGACGCGAAAGAAGGGCTGATGATGTACCACAACCACCGCATCACCCTGATCGACACGGGCGGGCTGTGGAGCGGCGACGAGTGGGAAGAAGCCATCCGCGAGAAAGCCGAGTGGGCCATGGAAGGGGCGCAGGCGGTCGTTTTCGTGCTCGACCCGCGCGAGGGCTTGAGCGCCGCCGACTACGAGGTGGCCGACTGGCTGCGTAAGCTGGGCAAGCCCGTGATCGTGGTCGCCAACAAGATCGACAGCCAGAAGCACGAGATCTATCTGGCCGAACTGTGGGGCCTGGGCTTCGGCGACCCGGTGGCGATCAGCGCCGAGCACGCCCGTGGCCTCGACGAGTTGCTCGACCGGGTCATGACGCACCTGCCCGAGGACACCGAGGACGTGCCGGACATCGCGCCGATCCGGATTTCGCTGATCGGGCGGCCCAACGTGGGCAAGTCGAGCCTGCTGAACGCCATCACGCAGTCCGACCGCGCCATCGTGGCCGATCAGCCGGGCACCACCCGCGACAGCCTGGACGTGGAATGGGATTACGGCGGGCAGCGCTTCGTGCTGGTGGATACCGCCGGGATTCGCAAAAAGCCCGACACCGCCATCGAGGATTACGCCATTCAGCGCAGCGAGGCCGCGATTGCCCGCAGCGACGTGATCTGGCTGGTGCTCAACGCAAACGATATGGGCGACCACGAACTGAAGCTGGCGAACCTCGCCTACGACAGCGGCAAGCCCGTGATTGTGGTGGTCAATAAGTGGGACCTCGTGCCCGACGCCGACCTCAAGAGCACCGAGAAAGACCTCAATCAGAAGCTGCACCACATCAGCTTCGCGCCGCGCGTGTACACCAGCGCCATCAACGACTACGGCATTCACGACATGCTGGCCGAGGCCATGAAGCTCTACGAGAAGTGGCAGTCACGCGTGCCGACCAGCGAACTCAACCGCTGGCTGGAAGTCTGGCAGATGCGCCAGGCCGTGCCGAACTTCCACGGCAAGAAGCTCAAGCTGTACTTCATGACGCAGGTCGAAACCGCGCCGCCCACCTTCGCTATCTTCTGTAACCGGGGCGACTTCGTGACCCGCGCCTACGAGGGCTTCCTGCAAAACCGTATCCGGGAAGACCTGCAACTGGCCGGGGTGCCGGTACGGCTGAAGTGGAAGGAAAAAGGCCCGTACAAGCGCGGCAAGAAGGGCGAGAAAGACGACGAGGAGTGAATATCCATCTGAATTCCGATACTTGATGCAAAGTTTGACAAAAAAGTTTTTATAAGTTATCTTCGGGTTGTGAAAAACACACTTTATATCCGTCTTGCCAATGAAACTACCACCTTGCTTGAGCTGACACTTCCAACTGATCTACAAGCTCCAGCATTGCTTGGTCAGCTTCAGGCATGGACAACTTTTCCAAACGATCAAAACATTGAGCCTACCCATGCGGGTTTAGCTCTGGTTGGGAAAACTTATTTCCCCCTTGCTGAATATTTAGCAAAAGAGAAGCAGCGTACAGTCACACTGAGCTTTCACGATATTGAACAGTTGATTCAAAAACCGCTTCCCGATACTGCGCGAGGAAAACATGCTAGCTCTTGGTGGGCAAACACTGATACCCATTCACAAGGAAAAGCTTGGCTCTCAGTCGGCTGGAAAGTCCAAAAACTTGAACTGGAAAGCGAAACTATTGAGTTTCGAAGAAATTGAAAGTTTTCAAACTTTTAAAAAGCATTGTTTCTTCTTAAAGAGTGCTTAGGGCATGTATCCTCTACTCCATCAAAGGTACCGGTTCTGCCCTAAGCCAAATCCTTTAGCCACTGTGCGCCTTATCCCTTATTTCCCAAAAAGGAATCTAGAATGCCCCATATGACCGACCAACCGCGAATTCACCTCGGCACGCTGCTGCGGACTTCCGACGACGCGCACGCCGAAGGTGAACTTGACCACCTGAATTATGAGCAGGGAAACGAGCACCAGACCCTGCACTTTGCCGAAGCCGCGCCCTATGAAATCGATGTCAATTCGCTGGGCGGCGACGACATGTACCTTCAGGGCACCTTCGAGCCGACCTTAGTGATGGAGTGTGCCCGCTGCCTGCGCGAAGTGCATGTGCCGCTGGAGCTGCAACTCGGCACCCTGATGCGCTTCGACCCGTCGGTGGAAAAACCGCACCTCGACGAAGCCGACACCGGCGAGGAAATCCTGCTGTTCGGTGAGCCGGACGTGGACCTCAGCGGCTACCTCGCCGAAACCACCATCCTCGCCGCGCCGCTGAGCGTGCTGCACGCGCCCGACTGCAAGGGGCTGTGTCAGGTGTGCGGACACGACCTCAACGAAGGCCCCTGCGAGCACATGGCGCAGGTGCCCGTCGAGGAAATCGACGACGACCTCGGCACGCCCGAAGGCACCGTCCACGCCAGGCAGAACCCCTTCGCGGCCCTCAAAGACCTCGCTCTGCCCGAATAATGACCGAAACAACCGAATTGACACACTTTGTGGGTGGCCTGCCGCGCATGGTAGACGTGTCGGGCAAAGCCGTGACCGCGCGGACCGCCACGGCTGAAGCCTGGGTGCGCCTTCCCCCCGCAGCCCGCGCCGCGCTGGAAAACGGCACCAACCCCAAAGGCGACCCGCTGACGGTGGCGCGGCTGGCCGGGCTGGCAGGCAGCAAAAAGACCAGCGACCTGATTGTGCTGTGCCACCCGATTCCGGTCACCGGGGCCGACGTACAGGTGACGCTGGAAGAGGGCGGTGTGCACATCGTCGCCACGGTCAGGACCACCGCGCCCACCGGGGTCGAGATGGAGGCGCTGACGGCGGCCAGTGTCGCCGCGCTCAACGTCTACGACATGCTCAAAGCGGCCAGCAAGGCCATCGAGATCACGGGGCTGCGGCTGCTGTCCAAAACGGGCGGCAAAAGCGGCGACTATCAGGCCGACGATGAGCAGGCCAGCATCAGTTAAGCATCAGCTTGTACCCTAGAGCAGCTTTCATAATTACGCCATTTGTGGAACTACACCCCAAACGGCTCCATCATTCCAGCTGCTCGTTAAAAGTCACTCGCTCTGCTCGGCATAAAAAGCCCACAAACAACGTGGCCCTTTTATGCAAACTGCCCTAGACAGCTCACGGGAACCCTGAGCCGCCTGACCTCGTAATTGAACTGATATGAAGGATCTGCTACACGGTTCAGTCGGCTCCGCAGGAGAACACCTGCTGGAGCTGCTGCACCGTGAGCAGGAAGGCGAGCTGACCCCCGCCGAGCAGCACCGGCTGGACGAGCGTAAAGCCGACCCGGACGTGCAGTCGGCCCGCACCGCCCTGCGCCGGGCAGTAATGTTTCTCAGCGGGCCTAACCCACCACTGCCGCGCAGCGTGGCCGCCGACGTGGCCGCACAGATTCACCTCAGCGCCCAATTGACCTCCCTTCCCCTGCCCCGTTCCGTGGCGAGCAGCGTGGCGGCGGAGGTCGTGCTTTCGCGCCAGCTGGCCGCCCCCCCGGTCATGCCCCATTCGGTGGCAGCGGCGGTCAGCACCGAGATTCAAATGGCCCAGGCCCTCGGCGCAACTCCGGTCATTCCGGTTTCGGTGGCGGGGCGGGTGCTGAGCGACCTTCAGGCGTCGCGCCAGCTGGCGGCACCACCCCTGCCGTACTCGGTGGCCGCCTCTGTCCTGGCCGACATTGCACTCGACCATCAGCTGGAGCAGCTTAAGCCTGTGCCAGCGCCCCGGCACTCCGTCGCGGCGGCCCTCGCGCTCAGAATGGCCCAGGACAGGGCAGGAGAAGCAGCCGTTTCGGGGCTTCTCACGGTTAATGCGCCAGCTATACCTCTCCCGGATGCCCCAGCGTTTGCCAGTCAACACCCCGCCTTGCTGGCCGAGCCGCTGCCGGTTCAGAGCGGAGCGCCATTGCCCCCTGGCCGCGCGACGGCACAAAGCAGGCCACGCAACCCGGCACCGCTGCTGCTGCTGGGGGGCCTGCTGGCCGGGGTCACGTTGCTGACCCTCACGACGGCGTGGCCCAATCTGGCGGCGGGCGCGGTGGTGCTGCATGCCCTGCTGGACCAGGTTTCACCACTGGCGGGCGTGGGGCTAAGCCTGCTGCTGCTGACCAGCGCCCTGGTGACCTGGAAACCGACGCCGCAGCTGCGAACAGCGGGCGCGGGCGCTTTTGCGCTGGCCGCCACGCTGACCATTCCGGCGCTCTACAACGTGGCAGGCGGTGGCCGGGGCCTGACGGTGGGACAAAACGTTACGGTGAGCGGTCTGGTACGCGGCAACGTGATCGCCATCGCGGGGAACGTCGAACTGAAACCGCAGGCCAGGGTTGAGGGCGAGGTCGTGACGCTGCTGGGCGACGTTCACCGCGATCACGGGGCGCAGGTCGGAGGCCACGTAAATGCCCTGCTCGGTCAGGCCCCCGGCGACGAAGCGGCCATTCAGACGCGCCCAGTCAGCGACCTGAGCCTGGCGACCGCCGCCGCCTTCCGGCCCATGCTGGGGTGGTTGGGGGCCGCCGCGTGGCCGCGCATTTTTGTGGCCCTGACCGGCGGACTGCTGCTGCTGCTGTTTGTCGCGGGCGCAGCGCCGGTGCTGGCCCGCAAGCAGCGGCACGCGCCTATACGCACCCTGTCGCTGGGCGTTCTGCTGCTCTCGGCACTCATTCTTCCGGCGCTGGGACTGGCCCTGATCGGCTGGCTGGCTCCGGCCCTGCTGGGCACCGCCCTGGTCACGCTGCTGCTGGCCCTGGGCCTGAGCGTCAGCGTGTACGACGCCGGGCGCACCCTGGCCTACCGGATGCGCCTGCCCGTGCCCGACGTGGCCGGGGCGCTGCTGGGCCTCAGCGCCTTTGCCGCCAGCCTGAGCTACGCGCCGCTGGCTTTTGCCCTGGCCCTGATCGGCGGCGCGTGGGGAGCGGGCACGCTACTGCTGTCACGCCGACAGATGCAGACGCTCCAGAGCTAAAGCTCCCAGCCGGGTTCAATTCGGCTGGGAACCACCGCGCCCCAAGGCTTCAGCGCTGGCAGATCTGAGTGACGGGCGCAATGGCCGCGCCGTAAATCTTGCCGTAGTCGTTCAGGGCGCTGCGGCCCAGGCGGGCAGCCGCAAGACCCCCTTAATCTATGTGCGTTGCAGGGGTGTTCCCGTAGTCCGGTCAGCCCCCGGCCCGGCAGCGGCGCTATCCTCTGCCCTGGCTATGGGACTCGCGGAAACGAAAAGGGCAAACGACTGGCACACCGGCGGGGCCGCCTGATGTACCTGGCCGTTTCAGGCAACATCGGCAGCGGCAAAAGCACCCTGACGCAGATGCTCTCGGAGCGCTACGGCCTGCGCCCGGTGTACGAACCCTACGCCGAAAACCCCTACCTGGAAGACTTCTACCGCGACATGCGGCGCTACTCCTTTCATTCGCAGGTCTACTTTCTGAGCCGCCGCCTGGAGCAGCACCTGAACTTGGTGACCGGGGCACGCTACGTGATTCAGGACCGCACCGTGTTCGAGGACGCCAACATCTTTGCCCGCAACCTGTACCAGCAGGGCAACATGGAGGAGCGCGACTGGCAGACCTACTGGGGACTGTACCAGGGCATTTTGCCCGCGCTGCGCGTGCCCGACCTGCTCATTCATATCGGCGCCAGCCTGCCCACGCTACGCCGCCGCATCTCTCTGCGCGGGCGCACCTACGAGCAGGCCATCCCAGACGCCTACCTCAGCGGCCTGAACGGGCTATACGACGGCTGGATCAGCGCCTTCGACGCCTGTCCGGTAGTGCGCGTTGACGGTGACCGGCTGGACTTCGTGCATGACCCGAGGGCTTTCGAGTGGGTGTGTGAGCGCGTCGCGGCGCAGGGGTTCGGGCTGCCGCTGCTGCGGTGACCGCCTGCTTATCCCGTCTGAAGCGGCCTACTCTGGACTGACCCGCTCTGAAACGGAACAGGCCAGTTCTGGCGCTCCTGGCGGGCCACCTGCTCGTGCAGGCGCAGGATGGCCGCGTTGCCGTGGGCGCCGCGTTCCTGAATGGCGCGGGCCGTGGCCGTGTCGAGGTACGCCAGCCGCAGCAGTTCGGTGCTGCTCAGGCCGTCGCGGGTCTGGCGCACGCCGCGCTCACGGCGGATGGTCGCGCTGTCGGTGCCCAGCACGCTGCGGTTGCTGATGCTGCCCAGTTGCCCGTACACCCGGCCCTCGCCGCCGTGCCGGGCCACGGTGTTCATCAGTTCACGCCGCGCTCCGGTGCTTTCCAGGCGGGCCGCCAGCCAGCGCCGGGCTTCGGAGTCGGGGTTGGCCTCGGCCACCTGCGCGGCCAGTTTGATGTCGCCCTGCATGGCGCGGGCCAGCAGCTCCTGCGCCCGCCTTCGCCAGCGCCGGGCCTCTGGGGTGTCCAGCACAAAGGCCAGCCGCGTGAACTCGGGCACGCTGAGGGTCGGTTCGGGGCCAGCGCCGAAGTCGCTTTCGCCAGGTTCGAGGCCGTGCAGAGCGGCAAATTCCGTCCAGTCGGCGGGCATAGGCAGCCCCAGCGCCAGCAGCGCCGTGGGCGCGTAGAGTCGCCCGTCCGCGCTGGTGGGCAGGCGTTGCGAGCCGAATTCCAGGGTCAGGTGCAGGTTCTTCATACGAATATTCTAGCATAGATTATGCTAATAACATAACAACTGTCTGCTGGTCCACTGGTCGGACAGTTCCATAACTCGGGGTAGGGAAATCTAAAATAAACCGTCTAGGACACGATCTGCGTTACCCCCCTCGCTTTGCAATCTGCGAGTCCCAGCCTCTCGCGGTGCGAGCTGTACCAGTCCCCCGAAGCTAAAACTTTATGCCAATCGTACTTTGTGGAATGGGCTTTTAAATTGGTCGAGCCATTCTTGTCCCGCGTTCATGAAAACTGTTCCTGGCGTGGACACATTCGCCCAGACCACATGGCAGGGGCTAGACTGAGGGCAACGCACAATTCAGCTTTCTGGAGGTATTGCCATGACCGATGCCACACCCCGCCCCGCGCAGCCCGAACGCCTTGCGACCCCCGCAAGTGTGCTGGAGCGGCTGCGTTACGATCCCGCGCCCGACATCGAGCAGGCCAGCCGCGACCCGGACGCCTTCTGGCTGTCGCAGGCCCGGCACTACGAGTGGACGCGCGAACCCACCGAGGCCCTCAAGTGGGAGCGCCCCCACCACCAGTGGTTTGCCGACGGTGAAACCAACATCACCCTCAACGCGCTCGACCGCCACGCCCGGGGCGAGGCCCGCACTCGCGCCGCGCTGATCTGGATTTCGGAGGACGAGCAGGCACACATCTACACCTACGGCACGCTGCTCGACCGCGTGGAACGCTTCGCAGCGGGGCTGCGGTCTATCGGCGTGCAGAAGGGCGACCGGGTGGTCATCTATATGCCGCTGACGCCCGAAGGCGTGATCGCCATGCTCGCCTGTGCGCGGCTGGGGGCGGTGCATAGCGTGGTGTACGCGGGGCTGGGGGTCGGGGCGCTGCGTGACCGCATTCAGGACGCCGGGGCCAGGGTGGTCATCACGGCCAACGTGGGCTACCGCCGGGGCAAGGTCGTGGACCTGTACTCGATCGTCGCCGACGCGATTCAGGACCTCGTGAGTGTGGATTACCTCGTGCTGCACGAACGCGGCAACGGGATGCACCGCGAGCGCGACAGCCGCACGGTGGATTTCGGCGACCTGATGAAGGTGGGCAAGGCCGCGGCGGTGCCGGTGGCCGCCGAGGACCCGCTGTTCGTGCTGTACACCTCGGGCAGCACCGGCAAGCCCAAAGGGGTGCTGCATACCCACGGCGGGTACATGGTGGGCACCTCGTACCACATGAAGGCTTTTCTGGACGTGACGCCGGGCGACGTGTTCTTCTGCACCAGTGACATCGGCTGGATCGTGGGGCACAGTTACATCGTGTACGGGCCGCTGGTGTCGGGCGCCACGATTATGTTCCGCGAGGGAGCGCCGGATTTTCCCGACCCCGGCGTGCTGTGGCGGCTGATCGAGAAGTTCGGCGTGAACGTGCTGCTGACCGCCCCCACCACCCTGCGGATGTTCATGAAGCTGGGCGCGGAGGTCCTGAAACCCTACGACCTGAGCACCCTGCGGCTGGTTGCCTGCGCGGGCGAGGCCCTGAACCCCGAGGCATGGCGCTGGGCGCAGGAACATGTCTGCGGCGGCCTGGGCGAGGGCGCACACGGCATTGTCGTGGACAACT
>JAGLBK010000100.1:8451-9337 GCA_018260275.1 Deinococcus sp. | reverse complement strand
GAAATGTTTTAGGCTTTAACGGTGGAACGCGCAGCTTACCCTAGCGACCTCACCGATGCCCAGTGGGAACTTATTGAACCACTTTTGCCTCCAATTGGCGAGAGTACCTTCTGCGACACCGTTCCCAGACGAGAAATTGTCAACGGTATCCGCTACGTCCTGCGGGGTGGAATTCAGTGGCGCATGATGCCCCATGACCTGCCAGCTTGGAAAACGGTGTACCACTCTCATCGCCAGTGGTGCAAAGATGGCGTCTGGAAGCGCATCAACGATGCGCTCGTGACCTTGGAGCGAGAACGTAAGGGGAAAAGGGCCAAACCCAGTGCCGCAGTCGGGGATTCTCAGAGCGTCAAGACGACGCAAAAAAAGGGGCTCGCGGCTACGACGGGGCAAAGAAGGTCAAAGGGCGTAAACGCCATATAGCGACCGATACAGACGGCAATTTGCTGACTTGTGTCGTCACGCCAGCCAACGTCGGCGAACGTGCCGGGATGAAGCAGGTCATCAACGTTCTCAAAAAGGACGTTCCAGACATCCAAAAGCTGTTTTTAGATGGTGGATATGATGGTGAGCCGTTTTCGCAGTGGGCGAAAACGAATCATGAGCTTGAAATCGAGATAAAGCGCCGCCCAGACGAAGGAATTACCGTTAAAAACGGTATTGCTCAGGTCAATGTGAGTACACCGACGGAGGAGCAGATACGGCTGGCCTTTGAGCTGACTCGAAATGGGAAGAAGAGCTTTGTGGTGGTCTCAAAGCGATGGGTAGTAGAACGCACCTTTGCCTGGCTGTACAACTTTAGACGACTCAAAGTGGACTACGAAGAGAAAATTGACGTGTCAGAGGGGTTTATTTATGCCGCCTCATCTTGTATTCTGCTCCAGCG
>JAGLBK010000100.1:4085-8441 GCA_018260275.1 Deinococcus sp. | reverse complement strand
TACGGTTACGCGGGCGGCGGCGCGACGCTGGTCGAGGCCGGAGCCATTCCCGCCAGCTTTCTGAACGCGCACAAAGCCCGGCTGCTGCTGCTGGTTCTGCTGAGCCTGGGCTATGGCCCGGAGCAGATCAGAGAAGTATTTCAGCGGGGGGCGTTTTAGGTAGGAGCTGTTCAGAGAGAAATAGCGAGTGACTCGGAGGTACAGCACTGTAAACCGGTGCTGTTTATAGGACCGGGAACAGAAAAACCCCCACCGTTATGGAAGGGGTTTTTGCCGCCTGTTGGCGGAACGGGAGGGATTCGAACCCTCGATAAGCTTGCACCTATACACGCTTTCCAGGCGTGCTCCTTCAACCACTCGGACACCGTTCCAGCGGCAGACAGACTATCCGAGGTGAGAAGGAAAAGCAAGCCGGGGAAGCTCGCCAGAACGTCAAAATCTGGAAACGCCTGCTCCAACACATTTTCTGTTCCCAGAGCATACACGCTCACAAAATCCACAGAATAAGTGAAGTCGTGTATACGGAAAAGGTGGCTGGAGAGTGATGGGCCTATCACTGGAGACCGTCAAGCAGGAATACGAATTTGATTGCATTGGGCACGGGCATTCACACCACACCAGGAGTGCTTACATCACTGCACTCCATTTTGAGGATGAGCGCGACGGTTGACTTCCCATAAGGGGCATACTGGGCTGCTCCGAGGATGCCAAAGGTAGGATTCAGAGTCCTGGTAACGGGCGCAAACGCTATGCTGGACGAGCGGGATTGAGACACCTCGCAAAAATGCCGGTGTGACCGAAGGATTTAAACCCCTCGGTACGGCGGCTACTTTATGGCACGCTATTTCCCTGGTGCTGGAACTTTCGTTTTACGCCTCGACCCTAAAAAGCCACGCCCACCCGCAAGCAGACGTGGTGTAAAGCATCCGAGTTTATTTGCTGCCCGGTCCCGCCGTCACGATTACCACGTTACTGGGATCGAGCAACTCTTTGGCGGCGCTGTTGACCTGCTCGGGTGTGACCCCCGCAATCTTGGCCTGGTACTCGGTCAGTTCACTCAGCGGCAGCCCCAGCGCGATCAGGCGGCCCAGGGTGTCGGCCAGCCGGGCCGGGTCGGCCAGTCCGACGGTGTAGGCGCTCGCCAGTCCGTTTTTGGAGGTACCGACCTCGGTGGCACTCAGGCCGTGGTCGCGCACGTCTTTCATGATGTCCAGTGCGCCCTGCACGGCCTTTTCGGTGTCGCGGGGGTTGGTCTGCATGACCACCGCGAAGGCTCCGGGCTGCTTGAGGGCCGCGAACGAACTGTAGACGCCATAGGTCAGGCCCTCTTTGTCGCGCAGCTGCGTGCCCATGCGGCTGGAGAGGGTCGAGCCGCCCAGCACGTCGTTGAGTACCAGCGCCGGAAAGTAGCGCGAGTCGCGGCGCGAAATGCCCTGGTAGCCCACGTACGTCACCGCCTGCGTCTTGCCGGGCAGCACCGGATTGGCCCGCACCACGCCGCCCGGTTTGCCGATCACCGCGTAATCCAGCCTGGGCGCCGGGCCGCTGGCCTGCCAGCCGCCGAGTTCCCGTTCGATGAGCCTACGGGCCTGCGCCGGGTCGAAGTTGCCGATCAGCGTCACCACGGTGTTTTCGGGGCGGTAGTGGCTCCGGTAGAAGTTCAGGGCGTCGCCCCGGTTCAGGCCCGCGATGGTCTGCGGCGTGCTGAACACCTGCCACGGGTTGCCCGCCGGGTAGACCGTCTTGCGAAACACCTTCTGGGCCACGTAGGCCGGGCTGTCTTCCGACTGCTTGACCGTTTGTACAGCGCGGGCCTGCGACTGCCCGAACTGCGCCGCCGGGAAAGTGGCGTGCTGTAGCACATCGGAAACCACGTTCAGCAGCACCGGCAGGTCACGGTCACGGGCGGCCCCTTGCAGGCTCACGGCGGTGCGGTCCACGCTGGGTGAGAGCACCGCGCCCACCCGGTCCAGCGTGCGGGCCAGGGTCAGCTCGTCGCGCGACTGCGTGCCCGAGAGCAGGTTGCCTGCCACCAGATCGACCAGCCCGGCTTTGGCGTCGGTGTCGTACTCGCGCCCGGCCTGCACCAGCGTGCTGAGGGTCACAGTGGGCGTGGAAGTGTCGCGCAGCAGTAGCACGGTCAGGCCGTTGTTCAGTTTGATCTGCTGAGGCAAAGTGACCTGGGTATGGTCGCCCGTAGAAAATTTGGGCAGATATCTGGCGACCTGCGCGGGATCCACGGGTGGCCCGGCGTTGAAGGCTTCCTGCGTGGCGCCCCCGGCCTGGGCACCGCCGCTCTTATCCTGGGCGGTCTGGGTCGGCTCGAAATAGCCGGTGGTGCGGCGGTCGTCGGCCAGATAGCTGCGGGCCACGTGCTGCACGTCGGCGGGCGTGACTTTCTGGAGGGCCGCCAGGAACTTGTCGGTGTACTGGTAGTCGTTCGCGGTGGTGGCGTCCATTCCCAGGTTGGTCGCCTGGGCACTCACCGAGCGGGCGTCGAGCAGCGTGCGGGTGCTGATCTGTGTCTTGGCACGTTCGACCTCTCCGGCGCTCACGGGCTGGTCGCGCAGCCCGGCAATCACCTTCAGCAGCGCCGCGTCGAGCTTGCGAACGTCGGTGCCGGGCGTGGGCGTGAAGCTGAACGAGTACCAGCCGCCCCGCGCGAACTGGTAGGGCATGGTGCCGCCGTCGGCCGCCAGCCCGCCCTCGAACAGCGCCTGATACAGCCGGCTGGTGCGCCCCGAGAGCAGCAGATAGTCCAGCACCTTCAGCGCTGCCGAATCGGGGCTGTGCACGTCGGGCAGCGGGTACACGGCGTTCAGCAGCGGGGTCGCGCCGCTTTCGCGCAGGATGATCGGCTCCTTCGGGGGCGTTTTGCCCAGCGTGGCCTCGCTACCGCCCGCGATCAGGGGGGCGCTCACGTCAACCGGCGCGGTGCCCGGTTTGCCCAGTTGGCCGAAAGCGGCCTGCACCTGCCGCAGCATGTCCTCCGTCTTAAAGTCGCCCACCACGATCACGGTGGCGTATTCGGGCGAGTAGTACTTCCTGTAGTAGGCGCTGACTTCCTCGGCGGTAAAGCCCCCGATGTCCTTGCGCGTGCCGCCCACCGTCAGGCCGTAGGGCGACCCCGGAAAGGCCGCCGCCTGCACGGCGCGTTCCAGGCGGTAGGCCGGGTCGTTCTCGTCGCCCTCGATCTCCGAGAGCACCACGTTTTTCTCGCCCCGCAGCCCCGCCGGGTCGATCAGCGCGTTCGCCATGCGGTCGGCCTCAAGTTGCAACGCCGCGCCCGCTTTACTGCGCTCGACCGTTTCGTGGTAGGCGGTCTGGTCGTAGTAGGTAAAGGCGTTGAAGTCGGCCCCCAGGGCGCCCAGCAGACGTCCGAACTGCACTGGGCGGTCTTTGGTGCCCTTGAACATCATGTGTTCCAGTTGGTGGGCAATGCCGTTGACGCCCGCTGCCTCGTTGCGCGAGCCGATCTTGTAGAACACCTGCACGCTGACCACCGGCGCGCCGTGAACTTCCTTGGTCAGCACGGTCAGGCCGTTGCTCAGCACCGTGCGCCGGACATCCCGCGTCAGGCTGAGGCTGGCCTGACTCAGGTTGGACTGGCTCAGGCTAGGCTGACTGACGGTGCGCCCGGGCGTCTGCACGGGCCTGGGCACCCCTTTGACCATGCCGGGGCCACTGCTGCCGCCTGCCAGCACGGACGACGACAGCAGGGCGAAACTGAGGGACAGCGCGGCCCCGGGTCGGCACAACACAGGCTTTCTCGACATGCCGGAGTTTAGCGCCTGGGGGGGCGGAGGACTTCCGGGGCCTGCCGGGCGCTCAGTTCAGTTTGTGGGCGTCGATAAACCGGATCACGTCCTGGCGCGTGCTGCCCAGAAAGGTCAGGTTGCGGGCCAGCGCCCCCATGATCGTGATGTGGTTCAGGCGCGGCAGCACCTTGCGCTCGACGGGAATGTGGGCTTTTTTCAGCGCGGCTTCCATGTTCAGGGCGTTTTGCGGGTACACGGTGGTGTCGTTGGCGGCCACCAGCAGCAGGTGGGGCGGGGCGTCCGGGCGCACGTGGCGGTCGGGCATCACGTCGTCGGGCGAACTGCCCACCGGAAAGGCGTTGCGGCTGGACAGGGTGCGGTAGTCGTAGCTGTACGGCCCGGCGATGCCCACCACGCCGCGCACCGCGCTCACTGGCACGTTCACTTCACTCAGCCAGCGGGCATTGTCCACCAGTTCCACGGCGTTGAAGCCCCCCGCCGAGTGCCCGACCACGAACAGGTTGTCGGGGTTGCCGCCAAACGAACTGGCGTGGTCGCGCAGCCACCTGAGCGCCGCCGCCGCGTCTTGAATGTAGTC
>JAGLBK010000100.1:0-4075 GCA_018260275.1 Deinococcus sp. | reverse complement strand
CCTCCCACGAGCCGCCGTGAATGAACAGCACCACCGGGGCGTTGTGCACGCTGGGGGACGCGTACACGTCCAGCACGTTACGCCTGTCGGGGCCGTAGTGCTGGTCGCGCACTACCTTCAGGCCGCGCGGGCTGTTGCTGGAATTGACCAGATTCTGGGCAGTCTGGGCCGAGCAGCCGGTCAGGGCCAGCAGCAGTCCGGTCGCCACGAGTCCTGGCAGGACCCAACGTCGAAAGCGTGTCATGGAAGCCAGCCTAACGAAATTGAACCGGGTCAAAAAGTATGGCGGCACGTTTCCCGTGGACGTGTCTGCCTGCGCCCAGGCCGCCTATACTCGGCGCCTGTCGCCTGGGTCTGGTGGCGCACCATCTGCTCGGTGAAGCGCCCCGGCGGGCCAGCATCGGCCTGCACGCCAGCTTTGCCAAGACCGGGCGCGGGCACGGCACCCACCTCGCGCTGATCGCCGGAATTCTGGGTTTTGCCCCCGACGACCCCCGTTTGCCCCGCGCCTTCGAGGAAGCGCAGGCGGCGGGGCTGGCCTTCGAGTTCACGGACGTGGACCTGGGCGACGTTCACCCGAACACTGCACGAATCGAACTGCGGGGCGACACGGCACAACTGGAAGTGCAGGGCAGTAGCACGGGCGGAGGGGTGATTCTGGTCACGCAGGTGCAGGAACTGGGGGTCAATTTCAGCGCCGCCAATCCCACCGTGCTGCTGCGTTACGCCGATGCGGTGGGCATGATCGCCCGCGTGACCTCGGTGATCGCCGCCGACGGCGTGAACATCGCCGCCCTGACCTGCACCCGTGAAAAACGCGGCGGGCAGGCGCTGCTGGCGATCGAACTCGACCAGCCGCTGAGCGCCGAGGCCCTGGCTTTTTTCGGGGCGTGGAACGACACCAACTGGGTCAGGATGCTGCCGAAATTGATGGACGGCTAAGAGTGTTTTTATAAAGTTCTCCCCACATGCCACACATTGGTATTTCGTCGTGTGGGCCGCTAAGGTTTGCCCGGACGCCCCCTCACCCCTCGCTACGCGAGGCTCTCTCTCCTGCGGAGCTTTACAAGTCCCACAAGGGGCGAGGGTCAAAAAACGGCGTATCTATCGCATCTTAAAAAACTTCCCGATCCTTTATAAACACCCTTTAAGGTTAAGGCCAACGTCCGACAGAGCAGGGCCATCGGGACAAGACCTTACGTGTGCCATACGACAGAAAACCCCGCCGACACCGGGTCAGCGGGGCAAAGTCGGGGCTAGCCCTCAGAGCATGACGCTCAGGCCTGAACGGCTTCGACTTCCAGGTGAATCTGAACCTTGTCGGCCACCATCACGCCGCCGGTTTCGAGGGCTGCGTTCCAGGTCAGGCCGAAGTCCTTACGGCTGATGTCGATGGTCGCTTCGCCGCCGATCTTCCTGGCCTGGCTGAAGGGATCGGTCACGGGGGCGCTGACCTCCGCCTTGAGGGTCACGGGTTTGGTCACGCCGTGCATGGTCAGGTGGCCCTGGATGTCGTAGCCGTCGCCGCTGGGGGTCACGCTGGTGCTCACGAACTCGATGCTGGGGTGCGCCGCCGCGTCGAAAAAGTCTGCGCCCTGAAGGTGGCCGTCGCGGTCGGCGTTACCGGTATTGACGGTCTTCACGGGAATGCTGGCCTTCACGCTGGTCGGGCGGCCCTGGTCGTCGGTTTCGATGGTGCCGCTCACGCCCGAAAAGGTGCCGCGCACGTTGGTGAGGCCCAGGTGACGAACTTTGAAGCCAGCAGTGGTATGTGCAGAATCGATAGTCCAGTTCATATGTTCTCCTTGTGTATCTCGTTCGATGTCGAACAAAACCTATATACACAAAGTAGTTTATTTTTTAAATTTACTCTGTGATCCAGGCACCTTTAAGGCACTGGCCTAGGTCAAGTGTGAGGTTGCCTCGTCAGGGTGGGATGAAACCTGGGGCGGTTTTTGTGGGTGTGCGGGCTGGAGTAGAAGTTTCCGGCAGAAAATGGAGTTCGTCTGAGGCAAAAAAAACTGCTCCACTTCAGAAAAACATCGGTCACAGCAGGTTTTTTAGTTTTGCTCTCGTGTCAGACAGGAGACTCGGTTAGACGGCAGGATGCCAGAGGAATCAAAACCGGAAAGAACAGGGCATCTGCCTCAGCTGATTTGGAGGTGAACTGGAAACTCTGCGCCAGGAGGTCAGATTTTCCAAAGTGGATTTCTGAGCCTGTGACCGATATTTTTCCCATTTTGGTATCTGGATTTGACGGCTGGGACGGTGCTCTCCGATGCGTCGGAAACTTTTGCTAGCCATAAAAAGCCTTCCGGCAGCGCGTGGCCTGTGCCGGAAGGGAAGTAGGGGACCGGGGAGCTTTACTGCCCCTTGTTCTGTTCGAGCCAGCCTGCCAACCAGGGCAGTTTGACGGCCACTTTTTCTTTGAGGCCGCCCCAGTAGCGGCGCGACCAGCCTTCTATGTTGCGCTGCTTGCCGCGTGCGACGGCCATCGCGCCCTCGGGAACGTCGTCGTGAACGGCGCTGCCCGCCGCGATGAAAGCCGCGTCGCCCACACTGCGCGGCGCGATGATGGTGCTGTTGCTGCCGATGAACACGCCCGCCCCCACGGTGCTCTGGTGCTTGTTCACGCCGTCGAAGTTCGCCACGATGGTGCCCGCGCCCACGTTCGTTTCCTGCCCGATGGTCACGTCGCCCAGGTAAGCGAGGTGCCCGGCCTTGACCCCGGCGTCCAGCCGCGCGTTCTTGGTTTCCACGAAATTGCCGATGTGCACGCCCTCCCCCAGCACCGTGCCGGGGCGCAGGCGAGCGAAGGGCCCCACGTCGCTGCCGCTGCCGACCTGCGCCCCTTCCAGCACGCTATGCGGCTTGACGTTGACGCCCGTTTCCAGCACCGAATCGGTCACGACGCTGTAGGCCCCCACCGTCACCTCGTCGGCAATCCGGGTCTGCCCGCGCAGGATGACGCCCGGTTCGATGGTCACGTCGCGCCCGATAGTCACGCTGTCCTCGATGTACACGCTGTCTGGAGCCGGAATGCTCACGCCGTTCTTCAGGTGCCCGGCATTGATCCGCGCACGCATGATGTTTTCGAGTTCCGCCAGCCCGGCGCGGTCGTTGGCTCCCAGCACCTCGTCGGTGTCGGCGAGTTTGAAGGCCCGCACGGGTTTGCCGGAGTCGCGGTACAGCCCCAGCAGGTCGGTCAGGTAATACTCGCCCGAGGCATTGTCGTTGCCGATCCTGCGGGCCAGTTCGGGGGCTTGCGAATCGAACACGTACACGCCGCTGTTGAATTCGCCGATCTTCTTTTCGCTGTCGCTGGCGTCCTTCTGCTCGACGATGCGCTCCACATTGCCGCTCGCGTCGCGCACGATTCTGCCGTAGCCGGTGGCGTCGGGCAGTTCGCCGGTCAGCACGGTCATGGCACTGCCGCGTTCGCGGTGGTCGGCCAGCAGGTCGTGCAGGGTTTCCGGGCGCAGCAGAGGCGTGTCGCCGTACAGCACCAGAATGTCGGCGTCCGGCTGCTCCAGGGCGCCCGCACCGCTCAGAAAGGCGTCGCCGGTGCCGCGCTGTTGCTCCTGCCGCGCAAAGACCAGACCGGGCTGTTGCAAGGCAGCCTCGACTTTCTCGGCGCCGTGTCCGGTCACGACCACGATCCGGCGTGCGCCCAGCTCCTGCGCGGCCTTGACGGCCCAGGCCACCATCGGACGCCCGGCGACCGGGTGCAGCACTTTGGGAAGCTTCGATTTCATGCGGGTGCCCTGCCCGGCAGCCAGGATCAGTACGTCCAGTGGACAGGTTCGTTCAGTCATGGGTTTCACCTTTGGTCCAGTGTAAAGGAAGCGGGCCAGGGACTTCTTGCCTGACTGACCAGCACTTCCAAAAGGATGTTTGGGCCACTCGGCACGAAAAAGCGGCGACCTCCCGAGCCGCCGCGCCTGATTTCTCCGGTTCAGGGGGTTTCTTTGACCACGACCGGGCCAGTGTGGAGCACTTCGGTGGGCAGCGGCTCGGGCTGCGAGCGCAGGCGCATGAGCATCCAGAGGCTGAGCAGAATCAGCGGAATGCTGAT